>JBFHWR010000052.1:0-15082 GCA_041599395.1 Gemmatimonadales bacterium
CGGGCTGAGCCAGATGATCACGCTGCCCGCGGTTTGCACGAGCGAGCGAAACCGCGCCTCGCTCGCCCGGAGGGCCGCTTCGCTCTGGCGCCGGCTTGTGATGTCCCGCTCAAATGCACAACACAACTCCCGCCCTTTGACGACGACGTAGTTGGCCGAAATCTCGATGGGCACCAGCTGTCCGTCTGTTCGGCGGCCTTCGGTCTCGAACACCAGCGATCCTGCTTGCTTCAAGCGATTCCAGAAATCGCTCCACACCTCACCCGGAAATGCTGGGTCGATATCAGGGACGGTCAGGGAGAGGAGCTGCTCGTGCGTATACCCCAGCACCGTGCACACGGCGTCGTTGACATACGTAATCTTACCGTGCTCGTCGACCCATAAGATTCCGTCAGCGGCGTGATCCACTGAGAATTGGGTAAGCTCGAGTGCCAACTCTCTTTCCTTCCGCTCCGTGATGTCCTCCGCAATCCCCGTAAACACCGGTCGGGTCTCTGCGCAGTCCGCTATCGGGAACCCGCGGTCCCAGACCCATCGGACCGATCCATCCGGCCGAACCACACGGTACTCTTCTTCGGTGTACTCGCGCCCCATCTGACGCCGCATGGCGTTGTCAGCACGCTCCCGATCGTCCGGATGGATGGCGTCGAGCCACGAGGTGGGGTTTTCGTAGAGGCTGTTACAGGACCGACCGAAGATCTCTTCGTACGCAGGGCTCACGTAGAGGATCCGCCGACCCGGCTCCGCCATCCAAAAGATCTCGCGAATGGTCGTCGCGAGCTGGCGAAACCTCCACTCACTCTCCCGAACCATTGCATCAGCACGTTTTCGCTCCGTGATATCCTGCGCAAAACAGCAGGTGATTTCCGTCTCGCCAAACCGGACATAGTTGACAGTGACTTCGACGGGAAATGTCGAGCCGTCCTTCCGTCGATGCTCCGACTCGAGAACCAAGTGTGGATCCTGCCGCAAACCCGCCATGTAGGCCGCAAATTTCTCCTTGTCGAGATCGGTGACGAAATCGTACAGCGTCATCTTGGTGAGCTCGTCTGCCGTATACCCAAGCGCCACAGTCGCCGCATCGTTCACATACACGACCCGTGCATCGGTATCGATCCAAAACACCGCGGGTGACGCTCGGTCGACGGAAAACTGCGTGAGCTGCAACGCCAACTCGCGATGCTTGCGCTCGGTGATATCCTCTGCGATTCCCGTGATGAGTCGCGAGTCGCCGAATGACTCCTTCACGGGATACCCGCGGTCGTTGATCCAGCGCTCGGTACCATCGGGACGGATGATGCGGTACTCCACAGCTGCCTCCTCCCCTTCCCACCATCTGTGGAGTACGCGCTCGACGCGATCCCGATCGTCAGGATGGACGCCTGCGAGAAACCCACCCGGGACCCCATAGGCATCCTGTATCGACCGGCCCCAAACTTCCTCGTAGGCCGGACTCACGTAGTGCAACCCCCTATGCGCTTCCGCAATCCAGAACACCTCACGCAGGTTCGTCGTGAGTTGACGGAGCCTCCATTCACTCTGCCGAAGGCTCTCGTCCTCCACCTCTCGCTTCGAGACGTCCCGAGCAACGGCAAACAACTGCCCGTCGTCGTCCGGTTCCACAAAGCTGATCACGATCTCGATCGGAAACTCGGAGCCGTCTTTCCGCCGATGACGCGATTGGACCGTGACGCTGCCGTGTTCGCGGACATGTGCTCGTATCGCGCGATAGGCTTCGGCTGACACGTCGCGGTGAAGATCGAGCACTGTCATCGAGAGCAGCTCGTTGCGGCTGTAGCCCAGTACTTCGCAGGCGGCGTCGTTGACGTAGAGAATCCGGCCGTCGGTCGATATCCCATAGATGGCGTCTGCAGCCCGATCGACCGACAATTGTGTACGCCCGGTTCCCCAACGTGGGGTTGAGGCAGGGCGCCGGCTGGCGTCTTCCGCCTTTTCCATTGACGACCCCGGCTGAGCGCCGGCAATGCGCGATTCCAGCAGTTGCCGCGCGCGCTCGAGCGCTGCCTCTGTCGCCTTCCGCTTCGTGATGTCGACGCGCGATCCGACGTATCCCTGAACGCTTCCGTCAGGGGCATAGCGCGGGACACCCGTGTCGAGTATCCACCGAAGCACGCCATCACACCGACGACAACGATATTCGATCGAAAAAACCTGCTGCGCGCCGTACGCGGCTTGCATGATCGCGAGACACCGATCACGTTCCTCCGGCTGCAACGCGTCTGCCCATCGTTCCCCCAATTCCTCGTGCTCGCTCCGCCCGGTGAAGTCGAGCCACGCCTGGGCAACGTACGTGCACGACCCGTCGGCATCCGCCAACCACGCCATCCCAGGAACCGATTCCAGCAGTTGCGGCAACTGGGCCACCGCCTCTGCAGTCTTGGCTGTCGCGTTGTGCTGTCCGGTTAGGCCAGTCATTGATGTGAGATCCTCCGTTGTCGGAGCGGCGCTCAGGATCGAGATGTGAGGGGCTGGAGGCCTGGGGATGCGCCGTTTGGCAGCCACACAATACAAGACTCTGTCACAGGGTCAAGTTCGGCCGGGGCGGAGCCGGCGGGCGTCAGACCGCTGACGTGCTCCTAGCGCCCGTCTGGCGTCCCAAACGGATAGAGCTTGTCGATCGGCGCGAACTGGTAGTCCAACGCATCCAACGCCGTCGTTCCGACAAACGGGCCGGGAGCGTCGACAATGATGATGGCCTTGGCATAGCCCGTCTCGTCGAACCCGCGGCGGAAGTGTGCGCGGGATTTTACGACGAACACGTCGTAGTCGTCGGGTTCGATTGGCCCAAAGCGAAGCAGCTCAGGGAACATGATCTGCGTGTAAGCGGGCGTGAGCACCAACATGTTTTCGCCGCCGAACTCGATGGCCGCGACCAGCTCGTAGCCAAACTGTGGCCCCACGTACGCAACCGTACCATCAATGCGAACCGGCGAACCGCTCCCCGGGCCGGCAAAACCGCCTACCTCCATCGAGAACCGGTCACCGGGCTGCGCATTGCGGCCGGCCAGTGTCTCTAACGCTCGCTCGTCCCGCAGGGTGCCGTACAAGAATCTGCTCACGCGTTGATCGATGAGCTCGCGCAGGATGTGCGTCGCGTCGCCGCTGCGATCGCTGTAGTCACCGACCGCGACGGGCGTATTCCCTGCCGCAATCGCTTGACGCACCTGCCGCACGCCCTCTGCCGGCTTCGGGAATGTGCCGCTCGCAAATTCCTCCCGCACCCTCCACATGTAGTCCGACATGTCATCCGCTATTCGATCGGCCAGTGCTTGGTCGTCGTTGGTGATTGCGATGGCAGTCGCGCCTACATCAGGGACGTCGGACCACGGATACCCAAAGAACACGCTCACATAGACGTCGTCTTCCCGCGCCTCCCAACGCCTCGCTCGCTCCATGATATCCATCGCCGGAGACTGACCCGTCCACTGCAGAACGGTCGCAGTAATGATCCCGGGCTTCCTGGTGGCCGTGGTCGGAGTGAAGTCTCCCCGCATCGTACGAATCAAGAGACGGGCCGCCCGCTCGCCCTGGATATAACTGTCGTAGTGGGGAAACCGCTTGACTACCAATGCGATGTCCGCCCACTTCAAGAACTCCTCGTCTTCGTTTCCGTGGAGATCGAACGTTCCGACAATCGGCACATCCGGGCCCACCATCTGGCGCACCCGCTTGGCGATTTCCGCTTCGGGCCGTGGAATGTTCCGGACGGCCATGGCGCCGTGCAGCGCGAGGTACACACCGTCAACCGGCATCTTCTGCCTGAGGTCGGCGAGGATGAGCCCCATAAAGTGGTCGAACGCCTCTTCGGTGTTCCAGCTCGCCGAAGACCCGCCGAAGACCTCATCCGGCGACTCGAGCCCTATCAGCTCCACGTTTCCGTACTCGCGGGCGCGCGCGACGAACCCGCGGATGTAGCTGCCGCCATCCAAGACCTCGTCACCCTTGAGCGTGGGGCCGAGCCGGGTCCAACGCTCAACGTCCGTATCCCCGCCGGGGCAAAAGGTGCAGGTCTCGTGCTGGAATTTGACGACTGCGACACGAAACCGTTCTCGGGAGCCGATGGCACCAGTCATTCTCCACAGACCGAAGCCCATCACGACGATGGCGGCGATCACCAGGACTCGTTTCATGACGCGTACCCCGTTTTCAGGAATGCACCGCAAAGCTAGGCCGACAAACTGGTCCGTGCGAGTCCTCCTGCTCCCGTCCCCGCGCGAGCAACGCCGAAACTCCGTGGGTCAGACCACGTAGTATGACCAAGGACGCACCCTCCGTCTGCCAAAGGTCAGGAGCCCACGGCCGCCCTGGCATACACTCGACAATTGCGGTACATCCGTCCGAACAGAATCTGAAGGTTCACACCCTGGAGCCCAGGAGTCAGTAATGCGAAACGATAATAGGTCGGCACGTCGCGCATCGGCCCTCGTATCAGTTCTTTGTGTCGTTTTCGTGGCGGCGTTGCCCGATACGAGCGTCGCCCAGCATGCGCCGCGCCGCGTCCCCGGCGCCCAGTGGATGCGCTATGCTGATGTCGCGCAAGCCGGGTTTGACGCAGCTAAGCTCGCTGCGGCGCGGACGACGTGGGAAGGGCTTCCCTCCTCGGCCTTCATGGTGGTTGCCGGCGGCGCGGTGGTCGCCTCTTGGGGCGAAGTCGAACGGCGTTTCATGTGTCATTCGGTGCGCAAGAGCTTCATGTCTGCGCTCTATGGAATCTATTGGGACCGCGGGGAGATTGAGCTGAATAAGACGCTGGCTGATCTCGGCATCGACGATGAGCCGGATCCGTTGCTGGAGACGGAGAAACAGGCGCGGATTCTCGATCTCCTCAAGGCGCGCTCCGGCGTTTTTCACCCTGCCGCATACGCGGGCCGCACGGACTCTCGGCCGCGGGGCAGCGAAGGTCCGGGCCGGTACTTCGCCTACAACAACTGGGACTTCAACACCTTGGCCACCATCCTGGAACAACAGACCGGTGATCGCGTGTTCGAGGCGTTTGACCGGCACTTCGGCGTCCCGCTGCAGATGGAAGACTGGCGGGTCTCCGACGGGTACTATCACTACGAAACGGACAAGTCGAAGTATCCGGCGTATCCGTTCCGGATGTCGGCGCGTGACGCGGCCCGCTTTGGCTTACTGTTTGCCCGTAACGGTGCGTGGGCCGACAAGCAGATCCTCTCCGAGCATTGGGTTCGCCGGAGTGCCGCGCTCTACTCCATCGACAGCGACATCATGGGATATGGCTTCATGTGGTGGGTGCTCCGTGAACCGCGGTTTGCCCGTCACGGCATGTACTCGGCGCTGGGTGTCGGGAACCAGATGATTGCCGTGCTGCCCAGGATCGACGTCGTGATCGTGAACCGCGCCAACACGTACGACGGCGAGGGCACACCGCTCCAGCCGCTGCTCGACCTGGTCGAGCAGGTGCTCGAAGCGCGAACGGGTACACCAGATCGAGACCCGTCGCTCGCGCCCCTCCAGGTCGGCGTCGATCCGAAGATCACGCTCGTCGCCAACGACCGCTTGTCGGAGTTCGTCGGCGAATGGGATTTCCCTGCGCGGTCCCTCGGACTGCCCTCTCGCACGAAGGTGAGCATCACGCCGAGCGACGGTCATCTCGTCATCTATGTCCCGGTAGCGGGCACGTTCAACGTCTATCTTCAAGAAGATGGCTCGCTGCACGCCGAAGACAGCCGCGAGCGACTCATCCCGGTCCGCGACGGCAGGGGCGGCATGACCGGCATTGCCGATCACGAAACCATCGTGCGAGCGGCGCTTACTGCGGCAGTCGACGGGGAGAACAACCGCGCGCAAGACCTCTTGGCCATGGTCGAAGACGACGGCAACGTCCGCGTGAGTGTTGGCAGAGCGGTGATCAACCTCGTCGGCGGCCAAGGAAGCGAGGCGGAGCGGGCCATCCGCGACCTCGCGCTCCGGGGCAACGCCGGGCGCATCGAGGCCGACGTCAACGCGATGGGCTACGCCTTTCTACGAGGTCAAAGAACCCAGCATGCGCTCCGGGTTTTCGAACTCAATACCCGCGTCTTTCCCGATGCATTCAACACGTGGGACAGCCTTGCCGAGGCACACATGGTGCTCGGGAACGACGAAGACGCGATACGGTACTACCAGCGGTCACTCGAACTGAACCCGGACAACACGAACGCCAAAACAATGATTACCAGGATTCGTGAGGGTGCAAAAAGGTAGCAGCCCGCGGTAGCATTACATGAGATGCGACCCGCAACCGTAGTGCTGACTAGAGAGAGGCGGTTCGGAGTGCAACGATCTTTCCTAATCACGTTCGTCCTCAGCATCAGTATTTCGCTGTTCGCCACGCCGTACGCCCGGGCCCAGGGGCCAAAGCAGGTAGTCGTCAACTGCCGCATCATCGAATTGTCCAAAGATCGCACTGCGTGTGTGGACTCGGCACTTGGCGTTCCGGACGGCTGGGTGGGGATGGGCGTTGGTGATGCACGCCAGAATTACAATCGGATAGCTGACCAGATCGATGAAGCGGCCCTCGGAGACCAAACGCCACTCGAGGCGGACGGGCTGTACCGCATGCTCACGCTCAACGACGTCGACGTGTCGATTGTGGCCTCATCTCAGTGGGTGCCGGTGCTGGCTCGCCGGTATGATGCGCCAAACGGACTTTGGTGGTATGTGGCAGTAGATGCTGATTATGCCGGCGGTCTCTTGGCGCTTGTCGAACGAGCAGCCCGCGCCGAGGGGCAAGAACCGATTTCCGAAAAGCCGGCGGCTGCGGCTGTCACTCGGGACATGGCACCGGTCGAGCGCAGTGATGAGAGCGATGTGATCCTCGCCGACCTGGGCCCGATTCACACCATGGGTCTAACCGTGTTGTCCGGAGAAAACATCGTCAATTCTGCGACGTGCCGCTCCGGGGCCAGCGCCTTGCTCGTGCACGGGCAGCGCGTTGCACGCCTGGTTCTCGGAGCCGCCGAGACCGCTCGGTACGTCATCGTGCAGTTGACGTGCCTGGGAGGGCTGCAATTGAGACGTTAGGGGGGGACGGACGCTGGACGCGACCCGCCGAGGACACCGGCTAACCCCCTGGGTCCCCGGTAAACTGGCACTGTGTACTGTGCACTCTGCACTTTTCCCCCGACTCCCGACTCCCGACTCCCGACTCACTACTCACTACTCACCACCTACCACCTACCACCTACCACCTAACACCTGTTTGTACTCGACACCGAGTCTAGCGTCTCAAGCTCGGCGGCACCGTCCATTTGATCGGGGGCAGCTCGATCTCATCAGGCACATCCGACATGTCACCGGTCAGCAGGAACGTCCACAGGGCGTCGCCAAAGCTCGGGTCATGTTCTAATGCCTCGCCGAGTGCGCCGTGCGAGCCGCCTTTCACCAATACCAGCTTGCTGTTTGTAAACATCGGGGCAAGCTCCAACGCGTTTTCGAGCGGCGTGCTCGTGTCCCACGTGCCGTGGACGATGACGGTTGGAATATCTGTGGTGAAATCGGCACGAAACTCGTCACCCAGGTCGGCGTTCCAGGGAGGACAGCTCGTTTCGTACCACCACGTCAGATCACCAACGACATTTGCGGCGGGGTCTGACTGGAGTTTGGCGAGCCGGTCCGGCGTGATGCCGGACCCGCAGTCCAACATGAAGTAGCTCGCGGTGCGCGTGCCTCCGCCGCTCTGCTCGCGTTGCCGGCGAATCTGCGCCGCGGGGCCAAAGTCGCCGCGATAGAGCCTGATAATGTCCCCTGGCCAGGAGCGCATCCCGCTTCGTGAACTGGCTCGTCGCGTGTAGCCGAGCGCAAGCGCACGCACGTCATCGGCATCGAACACCACGGTCTCCGAGTCGCGTAGCGTCGCCGTTATCGGCTCCTGCTCGGCACGCGTGATGACTGCCTCGAGCGCGGCTATCAGCCCTCCCTCGGGTATCAAGCCCTCCAGGTCTGGCGCCTGATCGGCTGCCGCGGCCATGCGCTTCAACGAATTGAGCACGCCCGTGGGGCTGTCGTACGTGTGGTCCGGCCCTTCCATCGCATTCAGAATCGCGCGTTGCACGATCTCGGGGTGGAACCGGAGGACGGTCATGCCCCAGTGCGATCCAAAGCTACCGCCCCAGACAAAGATCTTTTCGTATCCCAGGGCCCGCGCAATATCGGCGACGTCTGCGGCAGCCTCAACCGCACTGAATCCACGGAGATCGAGTCCCGTTCCCTTCCAATAATCACGACACTTGGCTGACGCGCGGCGCATCGCATCGACGTCTCCGAAACCGGATGGCTCGCAGATCGTGTTTGGGGTGGAGGACCCGATGCCCCGTTGCCCGACGACGATGAAGTCCGCTCGGTCCGTGAATATCCTGATACGGTCGAGGAATTCAGAGTTTTCGAGCGACCCCGCGAGGCCGGGAAAGCCCGGCCCGCCGCGCAACTGAAACACGGGTGGCGTTCCGCTCGGCGCCTCATCCGATTTGAACCGGTAAAACTCGACGCCGATCACGGCGCTCGCCGGGTCAGACCGGTTCACCGGAACGAACATGACGCCCCGCTCGACACCAGCTAGTTCACCGTCCCCAGCCGGGACGCGCTGCGGATGAAGGTAAACCGTTCCCGCAGCAGGACTCGGGGCAACCGCCTTGTGGAAGCCGTCCGACTGCGGTTGCGCGAACGCGTCCGCTCGACCGATCAGAACGATTGCGAGAACCGTGACCGCAACTCCGACTTTCACCGATGGCGCGCGGGACATCGCTTTCTCCGTTTTTCTGTAGATGAATCACCACGTACGACTCACTACTGACTACCCCTGAATCCTAAGCTCCTGACTCCTCAACTACGACCAACACCTACCACCCACACCTATCACTTACCAGTGCCGGGTAGTTCGACTTGTCGCACGATCCTCAGCGTATCCTCCGCCATGGCCAACTTGAACTCTGTTTGGACATTCGATGCCGGAACCGCCTCGCCGCGCTCGGTCTGGCCCGTGACCCGGACTCGTACCGTCACCGTGTCGGCATGATCGCGATACTGCTCGATTGAGAGCACCGCGCAACCGGATGGCGGACGAAGAGCGGGCAAGACACATTGCGGGTCCTCCATCGGTGCACCCACCTCCGCGTGCATCGGGAGCAGGGCCTCGAGTTGCCGCAGGTCTTCAGGAGAAACGAGTGCTACGTTCATCACGCCGACGTCCCGCAGGATGAGTCGGAGATCGGAGCTGGGTGCAACGGCGCGCGCGACCAAGTTGAGTGCGAGGGCTTTGCGCGACGGCATTTTACCGTCGGCTCCGCTGCAGGCGCCGATACACAACAGGCAAACGAGACTATGAGGACCGGATTTCATGTCGCGCTGAGCAAAATAGGGATCGCCGGCCAGTCAGTCCAATTGCCTCTGTGCAGTGGTCCTGTAGCATTGTATCTTCATACGAACTACGCACTTGAGGAGAGAAGGGACGCGCGAGAGGTGAGACGGTAGATGCCCCCCGAGCCATCCGGCAGGACCATGACAGCGGACCCACCCCGATCAGGAGGCGGGGGGGGCGGGGGCGGGCTCCTCCGCTTCCGGCAAGCGAAATGGCAAGACCCCACCGTCGGGCCGGCGACCAAGCACTCCACAGTCCTGATCAAGCATGACGTCACACCGCAGAACCGCCGCGTCCTGGTCCTTGTTCACGGACTCCGTGGTGACACGACGCAAACGTGGGGCGACTTCCCGCGATTGATCTTCGAGTGCTCGGACCTCCAGCGGTTCGACATCGCCCTCTTTGGTTATCGCACCGGCGGGCTGAGCGCCATTCTTCCGTCGCGACATGAATTCGACGTTCGTGCACAGGGACGCACACTCGCGCAACTCGTTCTCTCCAGTCTGATCGAACAAGAACGCTATGACCGAATCAGTTTCGTCGCCCACGGTGTCGGTGGGATCGTCGCTAAGTTCTGCATTCAGGAGCTGATCCGACGCGAGCGTAAGCTCGCTGCAAAACTGCATTCGCTATTCCTGTATGGCACTCCTCAATTCGGCTCGCGCCGCGCCGCATCTGCCTCGACCTTCTTTGCTCCGGAAGTGCGCGCAGTGGAATCCTCCAGCGACGAGTTGGACGAGCTCAAGTCGTTCTGGTACTCAAATATCACGCACGATCCCAACACATCGGGTGGAACCCGGATTTTCTTGGAGGAGCGCGCCGTTGTATCCACGAAAGACTCCGGGAGCCACCAGGGCAGCGGCGTGGGAAGCCTCCCGGAACGGAACGTGATGCGGGTGGAGGGCGGACACTCGTCCTTGGTGAAGCCCAAAGACGCACATGACCCCAGGTTCCGCTATCTCCGCCACACGCTGAGCGAGATCGAGAAACGCTGGGGAGGCTTCATTCAGCAGGTCATCAGGCACGAGGCCGACCAAGCCGCAGCGGACGGCCGCGAGCACGCGACGCACAATGAGGACACGGAACGCGCCGCGCGAGACGCGTTCCAGGCAGAATACGTGGTCGACGTGGGCGCGGCGGCGGGCATCAAAGAAGGAGACGTGTTTCGTATTCTGCGGGACGGCGCCCCGGATGACGACGACACAAACGGTGACAACGACTCGGCAAGCCAATTCAAGGGACTGCTGGTGGTCCAATCGGTCGAACAGGACAGCTCCTCGTGCGAGCTGAAAGAGTTTCAGTACTTGGACCAAGTCGCCGTCCAGCAATCCTTGCCAAGTGAGGGTGATGAGGTCGTACGCCTCCGGAACGAGCATTGGAGTCGCGTCGAGCCGATGGATCGCTGGTACAAACGGGCAACGGATCGGGAGCGATCGGTCGATGAGCGGCGGCACGCGCATGTCCAGGTCCTGATACAGTCCGCCGATTTCTTGGAGCAGTACCCCAACTCGTACTTCGCGGAAATGGCCCAGTGGCACCGGGCGCGGTCGTCACTCGTTTTGGGACGGTACGACGAGGCAATCCATGCGCTCGAAAAGTACGAGACCCGGTTTCCGCTCGCGGCGAGCCGGCGAGCGGTGCGGGATGCCGTGACGGAAGCGACCTTACGCCGCGCGGTCCTGGAGAGTAAGGGAAGTGATCAGCAAGCCAAGGCGCGGCTGGGAGAGTTTCTCATCAAGTCGGCGCACAAGGCCAACCGAGCCGAAGGGGTTCGGCTCATCGCCGACGTCGCGCTCGAAGATTATGAAAACCTGATCAACGTCGAGGCTGACCACATCAGGTTGGTTGCCGCCTTATTCCTCAAACGGATCACTGGTTGGGACAACCGGCGCGTGCGCGGGCTGCTCTATCAACGGTACCATACCGACGCCGACGCACGCGCCGAGTTGGCGGCCCTGTGTTATTCGAGTGAGAAAGGCGACCGCGACCGCGTCACGCTCGAGGCGTTGCTGCGAGGGCTGGGGTACGAGTTGTGATTGATCGTATGGGTAGGGAAGAGGAGTTAGGAGCTAGGGGCCCTCGCTCCTAACTCCTAGATCCTTACCCCTCCTACTCTATCTTCCCCAACGCCCACGCTGCCGCGCGGCGGACTTCCGCGTTTTGATCCCGTTGTAGCACCTCCGAGAGCGCGGGGATCGCGGCGGCATCCTCTATCTGTCCGAGGGCCCACGCGGCGTTGACCCGTACCGAGACCTCGGGATCGCCAAGCGCATCGGCAAGAGGCCCCACCGCGGCACTCCGTTCGATCCGGCCCAACGCCCACGCTGCGTTGCCGCGAACACCCACGTCCGCATCGTCCAACGCGCGGACGAGTGCAGGGATGGCATCGGGATGTTCGATCTCGCCCAACGCCCACGCTACCACCAATCGCATTTCGACGTCCCGACTCGTCATCCGTTCTACGAGGGCACCCACCGCAGCTCTGTCTTCAACGTAACCCAGCGCCATTGCTGCAGCGTGCTGTGTCGTCGCGTTCGAGGACCGTAGCGCATCGGTCAACACGCTGACCGCCCGCCTGCGATCACGAGTGTGATCGAACAGTCGAGCCGCGGTTGCCCTCACACACGCATCGGGTTCGTCCAATGCCGCTCGGAGCGTGGGAATCATGTCGGACTGCTCGTGCGCCTGATGCGCCCAGCGCACCAGCGCGACAGTTTCCTCCGTCTGTCCCGGGACACGGAGCACCGGCGTCACCGAACCTCTGCCCCAAGTGTTCCGCAACGCATGTCCAACCAACTCGCAGACAACCGGGTCGGCACCCCGAACGTGTGAAAGAAACGCTGCCGCGTCGTCCGGTTGCTGCATGGCGGACGCCCGGTCTGCACAGCCCGTAGCCAGCGTTGCGAGGCCCGCGACCGTGACGAGTGATCGATAGTTCATTCCTAGACTCCCCCGTTGGGACGCGGGCGGGGCCGGGGCCGCGGTTGTGGCCGCGGAAGGGGACGGGGGTTCGACCAGCTACGCATCTTTCCGCCCAGCGCCGCCGCTGCCGCGCGCCGCACCGCCGGGTCGGGATCTTGTAACAGATCCGCGAGTGCCTCGATGGCTTGCTCGTCGCCCACTCGCGCGAGGGCTCGGATAGCGGCCAAGCGCACACCGGGATCGTCATCGCTCATGAGCGTGCGCAATCCCTCGACGGCGCTCGGGTCCTCGATCTGGGTGAGCGCCCACAACGCGGTGGAGCGCACATCGCCGTTTTCATCACGCAGCGCGTCGATCAACAGCTCGGGAACGGTGCGTGGCTCGATCTGACCGATCGCCCAGGCGGCGGTCTTCCGCACCTCGACGTTCTCGTCGCTCAGCGCGGCCGCCAGGGCCGGCACGGCATCTTCGTGCTCGATCTGCCCGAGCGCCCACGCCGCGGTGGCACGCACGCTCGCGTTGTCGTCGTTTTGGACGGCGCTGGAAAGTGCGGGAACCGCCCTGACGCTCTCGATTTGCCCCAGCGCCCACGCCACCTGTTTTCTCACCGTCACGTTCTCGTCGTCAAGGGCATTCGCGAGCGCCTCGACCGCGTCGCTCGACTCGATCTGCCCCAAGGCCCACGCGGATTGTTCCCTGACCCCCACGTCCTCATCACGCAACCCCTCCGCAAGCGGTGCCACCGCGGTGCGGTCCTCGATCTGGCCCAGCGCCCAGGCTGCGTTCTTTCGGATGGACGCATCTGAATCGTTCAGGGCTCGCGCGAGCGGTGCAACGGCCGCGCGGTCTTCAATCTGACCGAGTGCCCACACGGCCATGCTCCGAACCTCGGTGTCCTGGTCGTCCATGGCGGCCATCAGTCCGGATACCCCGCTCCGATGCTCGATCTGCCCGAGCGCCCACGCCGCGGTGCGGCGCACCTCCACGTCGGTGTCACTCCGTAACGCTTCCGATAGCGCTTCCACCCCTGCAGCGTCTTCGATCTGCCCCAGAGCCCAGGCGGCGGTCTTTCGCACCTCCGCATCTTGATCCGTACGGAGCGCGCGGGAGAGCGCGGCCACCGACCGCGGATCCTGACCAGCGCCCGCGGTCTCGAGGGCTGCATCGTGTGCCGGTGTTCCGAGCGCAAGCGTCGGCTGCATGCCAACTGCCGACGCAACCAGAGGAGTCGGCTGGACCACGCCGGCCACGAGCAATATCAGCGACGTGTTCAACACAATTTCGCGTGCTAACATGGATGATCCCCCGTCTTCGTTAGTCTGTTCGATGGATTGCGACAGACGTTGCCGTTGCTCCGCGGTCAGCGCACCGCCGGACATGTGGAGCCACGCCGTTGCCGCCAGCGTCCTTGGTTTTGATGCGTGACCCGGCCCTTTTGTTGGAATACCCGCAGGGTGGCGCGGACGGCCGAATGCCTGGGGGGTGGAGAAAAACGGTGTCAAGGTCTTTGAATGAAAGGTGTTACGTGCTAGGTGGCAGGTATGAGGTAGGAGCAAGGAGTCTTCCTCCTCCCTACTCCCGCTTTCGCGCATCGATCAGTTGCGGCGCGCCCTCCTCAATGGTGCCAACGTTTACGGCTTCGACCTCGGCTCTGACCTTTAGTCCTGCACGGATTGCTTCGGCAAGGCGGCCGGGATCGAAGTCCGCGCCCTCATTGCACTCGACCAGCACCTTGAACTCGTCGCGGTGCTCGTGCCGCGACACCACACCCTGATAGCGCGACACCGCCGGCTCTTTCGCCAACACTCGAGCGAGCTGACCCGGATGCACGAACATGCCGCGCACTTTGATGCCATCACCTACCCGGCCCTGGAACCCTACGAGCCTCGGTGAGGTTCTGCCGCACGAGCACGTGTCCGTGATGAATGCAGAGAGATCACCGGTCCCGAAGCGAAGCAAAGGATACACGGTGTTCGGCACCGTGACCACGACTTCGCCCGTTGCTCCCACCGCTACAACCTCTCCACTAGCCGGATCGACGATCTCCACCACAACACTCGGCGCAACGTGCCACCCGCTCTTGGCAGCGCACTCATAGGCAATCGTGCCGGCGTCCGCCGTGCCGTACCCCTGATACACGTCGAGTGCGAAGTCATCTTCCATCACGCTCCGGAGCGACGGCGGTAACGGCCCGCCGCTCACGTACGCACGTCGGAACGCGAGGTTCACTCCGTGCGCTCGCGCGCGTTGCATGATCGTCAGCAGAAAGTCCGGCGTGCCCACGTACCCTACCGCACCCACCTGCGCAATCAGCTCCACTTGCTGCTCGGTGTTCCCCACGCCGCCCGGCACTACCACACAGCCAATCGCGTGGAGACCCACGTCGAACATTGCGCCGGCAGGAGTCAGGTGATAGCTGAACGAGTTCACGACAATGTGACCGGCGCGAAACCCTGCCGCCCAGAGAGCGGGCGCCGTCCGCCAATAGTCCGGCTGCTCACCGTGCGGGTCGAGAATCGGCCCGGGAGACTGATAGATGGCACGCAGCTGTTCCACCGGTACCGCCAGCATGCCACCAAACAGCGGCTCCGCCGCTTGCCGGTTGGGTAGCTCGTCCTTGCTGAGCGCGGGGATGCTCGCAAGGTCTTCAGGAGTGCGGATATCCTTCGGTCGCACGCCTGCTCCCTCCAGACGCTGCTTGATCTCGCGCGACCCTTCCCACCCGATACGCACCGCCAGCCGGACGAGATCGGCCTGATACGCCACCCAATCATCCAGATC
>JBFHWR010000053.1:0-15060 GCA_041599395.1 Gemmatimonadales bacterium
AATTGGAGTGCGCGAAGTGTCATGGTGACGATGCCCGAGGCGACGGGCCGTCGGCGCCGACGCTGACGGACGATTGGGGCGCCCCCATCCGCGCCGCGGATCTGTCGGAGTCGTGGAACTTCAACGGCGGTGCGACGGTGGAGCAGATCTATCGCCGGATGCGGACCGGCCTGGACGGTACGCCGATGCCGTCGTTTGCCGATGTCATCGAGTCGGAGATCATCACGGACGAGCAGCTCTGGCGGGTTGCCCAGTACGTCCGCAGCCTGTCACCGGAAAGGTCTCCGCTGGAGAACGTCCGAGAGGTGATTCGGGCGTTCTTGATCGAGGGCGGCATGCCGGCCGGTCCAGGCGACAGCGCGTGGGCAGGCGTCGAGCGGTTTTTCATTCCCTTGGTCGGACAGATCATCGTGAAGCCCCGCTGGTTTGCACCGACAGTCGATGGAGTTTGGGTGCAGGCGGTGCACAACGGGCAGGAGCTGGCCATGCGGTTGACGTGGGGCGATCCTTCCCGCAGCCCGGATCCGGCGTGGCAGGAATGGCTCGACCGAGTCGTATCCTACGTGGGCGACGTCGATGGGCCGGTTGTCTCCGAACAGGGTCCTGATCGATTGTTCGTTCAGCTTCCGCTCGAGCTCTCCGACGGCATGGACCGGCCGTATTTCTTGCGCGGCGATGCGAAACGACCGGTGGAATTGTGGCACTGGGCCAGCGCACCGAATCAGGTGGAAGTGGGGACGGCGAAGGGAATCGGTCAATTCTCCGTGACGCCGGGGCCGCCTCACGTGGCGCACAGCGCGCGGTATGTGGACGGAGCGTGGGAAGTGCAGTTTGCTCGCGCGCTGACCCCGCCGGACACGGCGGCGGCATTGACCTTCACCGCCGGACGTGCTATTCCAATTGCGTTCTCTGCGGCAGACGGTTCGAACGGAGAAGGAAACGTTCGCGGTTCTGTCAGCGCGTGGTACGCCATCTATCTCGAAGTTCCGACTCCGGTTACCGCGTTCGTGACACCAGTGATCGCGGTCTTGCTCACTGCGGCCGCCGGGGTCGTGGTCGCGTGGAGGGCGCAAAAACGCGGCTCGTGATCGAGCCGCCTAATTCTTGAGGGAGGAATTGGAGTATGAAACGGTTCGTATGGGCTGCAGTTTTGGCTGTGATTGGGTGTGGCGGCGGAGAAGGAGCGGCCGGTGGCGAGGACGAGTCACCCATGACGATGGAGGCGACCGGTCCACGCGGTGAAGCGACGCTCCACGCGATGGTGAAGTTCGAGGGAACACCGCCTGCCAACCCCGCGATCGACATGGCGGATGAGCCTTCGTGTGTCGCCAAGCACCAGGGGACTCCAATGGACCCGAGAGTGGTTGTAGACGGCGGTAACCTGGCGAACGTCTTTGTCTACGTGAAGGGCGGGTTGCCCGCAGGGGCCACGTACTCTGCACCGTCGGCGCCGGTCGTGCTGGATCAAGACGGGTGCCTGTATACGCCGCGCGTTTTGGGTGCCATGGCGGGCCAACCCATCGATATCCAGAACAGTGATCCGACGGCGCACAACATCAAGGCGGTACCGACGGAGAACCGTCCGTTCAACATCAGCCAGCCTCGTGAGGGTATGACGACCACCCGCACCTTCAACACCCCCGAAGTGATGGTGCCGCTGGAGTGCAACGTACATGGCTGGATGAACGCATACGTCGGCGTGATGAGCCATCCGTTTTATGGGGTGACCGGAGCGGACGGCACGGTTGCCATCCAAGGGCTGCCGGCAGGGACGTACGAGGTCGAGGCCTGGCACGAGGTGTTTGGAACACAGACCATGACGGTTGAGGTGCCCGCTACCGGCATGGTGCACGCCCCGTTTACGTTTAGCGCCACCTCCTGAAAAGGGAATAGGACGCGATGAGTTGGATCCTGCCGCCCGGTGTCTCGACGTTTGCGAGCGACATCGACTTTCTGTACTACCTGATCCTCATCATCACGGGCATTGCGTTCGTGATCGTCGAGGCGGGTCTCATTCTCTTCATCGTGAAGTACCGCGAGCGACCGGGCCGCAAGGCCTATTACACGCATGGGAGCACGACGGCTGAAATCGTGTGGACCGCGATTCCGGCCATCACCGTCGTGACGATCGGCGTGCTGAGCGGCGGGGTCTGGAAAACGGTGAAAGGCAGAAACAGTGTTCCACCGGATGCGCTCCCATACGGCGTGCTCGTCAAGCAGTTCGAGTGGAACTTCACCCATGCAGGCGTCGACGGAGCGCTGGGGACCGGCGATGATTTCACGCTTCGCAATCGAATGCACATTCCGGTTGACCGGCCGGTGGTGATGCGGATGACGGCTGAAGACGTGATTCACTCGTTTTTCGTCCCCGCATTCCGCATCAAGCAGGACGCCGTTCCGGGAATGGAGATCGCCGTGTGGTTCGAGGCGACGGAACCGGGCGAGTACGAGCTTGCCTGTGCCGAGTTGTGTGGGATCGGCCACTCGAACATGGGTGGAACGGTGACCGTGCACACCGCGGAAGAGTACTCGCGGTGGGTGGCCGAGCAGTCGACAACCGCGGCTCTTCGATAAAAGGATAGACTATGGCGACAACGGCGCTTCCTCTCGAGCACGCCACACACGCGGAGGCCCACGAACTTTCGTTCATTCAGAAGTACATCTTCTCCACGGATCACAAGATCATCGGGATCCAGTTCCTGTTGATGAGCATGCTGTTCCTGGTTGTTGGCGGGCTGCTGGCGCTGATGATCAGGTGGCAGCTCGGGTTCCCAGAGACGGCCATTCCGGGCGGCGCGCTGCTGCCGGAGACGATGGCCCCGGATGGCTTCTTGCTTCCCGAGTTCTATAACTCCCTGGTCACGATGCACGGCACGTTCATGGTGTTCTTTGCGATCATGCCGCTGCTCGTGGGAGTGTTTGGCAATTTCCTCATCCCCTTGAAGATCGGCGCGCCCGACATGGCGTTCCCGCGCCTGAACATGGCGTCCTTCTGGGTCGCGGTTCCCGCGGGAATCATGATGCTCGCCGGGTTCTTCGTGGAGGGAGGACATTCGGGGGCGGGATGGACGGTGTACGCGCCGCTGAGTGCCGACCCGGAATGGACAGGGGTCTCATACGGCCAGCAGCTGTGGCTCCTGAGCATCGCGGTACTTGGCCTATCCTCGATTCTCGGAGCGACCAACTACATCACCACGGTCGTGAACCTGCGCGCGCCGGGCATGACGTGGTTCCGCTTGCCGCTGTCGATTTGGGCCCTGTTCATCACGGCCATCCTGGTGCTGCTGGCGATTCCGATTCTGTCGGGCGCCGCCATCATGCTGTTCTTCGACCAAACGATCGGAACACACTTTTTCGACGCCGCCACGGGCGGCCAGCCTCTACTCTGGCAACACCTCTTCTGGTATTTCGGCCACCCGGAAGTGTACATCCTCATCCTCCCAGCGATGGGCATGGTTTCCGACGTGATCGCAAATGGTTCACGCAAGCCCATCTTCGGTTATCACTCGATGGTCTACGCCATCATCGCGATCGGATTCTTGGGCTGGATCGTTTGGGGTCATCACATGTTCCAGAGCGGCATGAACCCAACGCTCGGCATGACGTTCATGATCTCGACGATGCTCATCGCGGTTCCGTCGGCCATCAAGGTGTTCAATTGGATGGGAACGATGTGGCGGGGAAATATTCGGTTTCACGTTCCCATGCTGCACGCGGTCGCTTTCGTCGCGATGTTCGTCATCGGGGGGCTGAGCGGCGTATTCATGGCGTCGACTCCCGTGGATATCTACATCCACGACACGTACTTCATCGTGGCGCACATTCACTACGTGCTGTTCGGTGGCAGCCTCTTCGCCATCTTCGCGGCCGTGACGTTTTGGTATCCAAAGATGTTCGGCCGAATGATGAACCCCACCATGGGGAAGGTGCACTTCTGGCTGACGTTCCTGTTCTACAACTTGACGTTCTTCCCAATGCACAATCTCGGGGTTGCCGGCCATATGCGCCGGATCTACGACCCCTCACAGTATGAGTTTTTACAGCCGCTCGCGGGAATCAACCAATTCATCACCGTGAACGCGCTGCTGCTGTTCGCTTCCCAGCTGATCTTTGCGGTGAACTTCGTCGTGAGTTGGTTCCGCGGGAAGCGGGCGACGGAGAATCCCTGGGAGGACAACGGGCTCGAGTGGACGGTGCCGTCACCGCCACCGCACGGCAACTTCGCAGAGGTACCGACGGTGTACCGTGGCCCGTACGAATTCAGCTCGCCCGACGTCAGCGAAGACTATTTGCCGCAGACAACGCGGCTCGCAACTGATCGAACGCCGGCCGCCGGGTCGGAGGGTGGGAGCGCCTGATGGCCCATCCTGTGATGATGGATCCGCCACGTCAGCGCGAAGTCGGCGCCGACGTCTACAATGAAAAGTTGGGGATGTGGATCTTCCTCGGCTCGGAAGTGATGTTCTTCACGGCCCTCATCGGGTCGTACATCATTCTCCGAGTTGGGTACCCGCAAGCGTTTGGGGAGCCCGGGCAGATCCTGAACGTGCCGGTGACGGCCTCGAACACGTTTCTGCTCATCTGCAGCAGCGTGACCATGGTCAAGGCCTTCGCCGCAATCCAAGACGGTGATCAACGCGGCCTGCGACTCTACCTGCTTGCTACGGTGGTCATCGGAGCGGCGTTCGTTGGTGTTCAGGCATACGAGTACACCGCGCTCATCCATGAGGGGTTCATCCCCAGCGGATACATCGAGGGCCGGCACTTCGCCGAGCTGGCGGCGCAGGGTGAGCTGCCCGCGAACGTCGGCATCTACGGCTCGACGTTCTATACGATGACGGGGTTTCACGGATTTCACGTGTCGATGGGCGTGATCTGCATGATCTTCGTGACGTGGAAAGCGTTCAAGGGCAAGTACACAGCCGCAGATCATCGAGGGGTCGAGGTGATAGGGCTGTATTGGCATTTTGTCGACCTGGTGTGGATTATCCTCTTCACCATTGTGTATCTGATCTGATTTTTCCCGGGAGGAGGCATGGCCGACGGACAAGAGCACGCGCATCCTAACTACTGGGGCGTGTGGGCCGGACTCGCGGTTTTGACTGCGTTTGAGCTGGGCGTTGCTTTTCTTCCTTGGTCAAAGCAAGCGATCGTGTTGATCCTGATCGGGCTGGCCGTATGGAAGGCCCTGTTGGTCGCCCTGTACTTCATGCATTTGCGGTGGGAAGGCAACCGCATGCGCATTTTCGCGATCGCACCGCTGCCGCTGGCTGTCATCATCGTGATTGCCGTGATCACGGAGTTTCGGTGGTAACCACTGCGCTGAGACATGGTCGGGCGGGTGACTTCATCGAACTCGCCAAGCCCCGCATCGTCCTCATGGTCATGGTGACGGTTGCAGCCGGCTTTTGGCTGGCCGCGCCCGCGGCGTCCCAGATCTTCACGCTGTTCCACCTCCTGCTTGGCACGGCCCTCGTCGCAGCGGGGACAAGTGCACTGAATCAGGTCGCCGAACGCGATGTCGACGCGGTCATGCACCGGACACGCGCGCGGCCCGTGCCCGCCGGCCGACTGAGCCCACGCACCGCGCTCTGGTTCGCATGGCTGACCGGCATCACCGGTGTCGTCTACCTCACGGGGCTCGTCGGCGCCCTCGTTGGCGCGCTCGCCGCCGCGACGCTGGTGTCTTACGTTTTTCTCTACACGCCCTTGAAACGGCGCACAACCGTGTCCACGCTGGTGGGAGCGGTACCGGGGGCGCTTCCCATCGTTGGTGGTTGGGTCGCGGGGCGTGGCGCCCTTGGCCCCGAAGCGTGGGTCTTGTTCTGGATTCTGTTCCTGTGGCAGCTACCCCACTTCTTGGCGCTCGGGTGGCTGTATCGGGAAGACTACGCCCGCGCTGAACTCAAAACGCTGAGTGTCACAGATCCCGACGGCCGCGCCACGTTTTGGTATGCCACGACGTACGCCGCTGCACTGCTCCCAGTGAGTCTGGTTCCGAGTATATTGGGAATAGCAGGGCGGATCTACTTCGTCGGCGCTGCGCTACTTTCCGTCGTGTTCCTCGGTGTCTGTATCGCGGCAGCAAACCACGTAACGTCGCGTAACGCACGCGTGGTCTTTCGGGTCTCGCTCGCGTACTTGCCCTTGCTCTTGATCCTCATGATGACGAACCGGACCTTATGATCGTATTCCACCGCTTTCTCATAGGGACCGCCATCGTGTTTTGCATGGCGCTTGCAGCGTGGCTGTTGCTCGCGTTCCGAGAACAGGGTGGTACACTATCGCTGGTGCTGGGAGTGTCTTTTGCGCTGGCCGGCGTCGGTTTCGCGTATTACCTCCGTCATTTAAACCGGTTCCTCGGCCGATGAACGAAGGGTTCACGATGAGCATGTTCTGGGCGGGCGCCATGATGGCGTTTGCGCCCATCGTGTTCTTTGGTACGCTGATCGGCATCTGGTGGTACAAACGCCGCAAGGCGAGTCAGCGCCCCGCCGATCTCGATCGAAGGAGCTAGGAGCTACGTAGGGGCTTGGTCTGTTGACGCCCCGATTTGGTAGGCTCCCTCCATCACCCCTCTCTGCGAGCTCTGTGCTCTCTGTGGTGAAAACGGAGTGGGGGGCGGTACCTCAGAGCTTGCCGCTTGGGACGCGTAACACCCGTCCCGTCCGGGCGCCGGTGTGCTCGCCGTCCCGCAGGACGAACGTTCCGTTCACCATGACATGAGGAATGCCCGCCGGGTACTGGTGTGGCTGTTCGAACGTGGCGCGGTCGGCGACGGTGGCCGGGTCGAAGGCCACGAGATCGGCAAACGCGCCGGGAGCAATGACCCCCCGGCCGTCGAGCCGCAGTCGCCGCGCCGGCTGCCCGGTCATCTTGTGAATGGCCGTTTCCAGCGACATGACATGCTGGTCACGTACGTAATGTCCGAGGACACGAGGGAAGGTGCCGTAACTGCGTGGATGCGGCGAGCCACCCGACAACGGACCGTTCACCGCGAGCGCCGTGCCGTCTGAACACACCATGCCCAGTGGGTGCCGCAAGAACACGGCGGTGTTTGCCTCGCTCATTCCGAACCCCACCATACCGGTGCGGTTGCGATCGCCCCGGATGATCTGGAGGAGTAAGTCGTAGGGTTCGACCGATCGCTCGGCCGCGAGCTCGCCGAGCCGCCGCCCCTCCGCCCAGCGAAGCTCCACAGACGACGTGCCGGTCACCTGCACGGCATCCCACGATCCGAGTTGCGTGACTTTTGCGAGAACGGCCTGCCGGATCTGGCCCGACTGGGTCGTGTCATCCAATCGCGCGAGGAACGCGTCCGTCCCGCCTTCGCGCGCCGACACCGGAAAGAGCGAACCCAAACCCGTACTGTATGCGACGTACGGGTAGCGATCGTAGGTGACGTCCAGCCCGTCCGCACGTGCCGCCATCAGCGTGTCGAGCACGGATTCGGCTTTCCACCAGTTGCGCTGGCCCTGCGCCTTGAGATGAGAGATGTGAACCGGAATGCCGGCCAGACGCCCCACGTTCAGGGCTTCTTCGACCGCGGCCAGGAGCTGGTCGTCCTCGTTCCGCATGTGCGTGGCGTACGGTAGCCCAGTTGCCCGTAGCGGCTCGGCCAACTGGACGAGTTCGTCGAGATCGCTGAACGCGCCGGGAAGGTACTCGAGGCCGGTAGACAGCCCACAAGCGCCAGCCCGCAGCGCCTGTTCGATCAGCGCGATCATCTGCCGCCGTTCCGCATCGTTGGCGGGCCGGCTCGCACCACCCATGACAAACCGCCGCACGGTACCCTGTCCGACCATGCTTGCGAGATTCACGGCAGCGGGTTGCCGTTCCAGCGCGGCAAAGAATCCGGCCAGGTCGTGAAACGAAATCTCGACGCCGTGCCGCTCACGGTAGTCCCGCCGCACCCGGGATGCTTCGTCGTCGGACCATGGCCCCAATGACCCCCCGTCCTGACCAGCCACTTCTGTCGTTACGCCCTGGCGTATCTTGCTCTCCGCCCGGGGATCGATAAAGAGCTCCAGATCGGTATGCGAATGGATGTCGATGAAGCCAGGCGCCACGGCGAGACCCTGCACGTCCACCGCCAGCGCTCCCGGGGCCGAGAGCCGCGGCGCAACGTTCGCAATGCGATCCCCAGCGATGGCGATGTCGGCTTCAAACGGCTCCGCACCCGTACCGTCGAACACGAGGCCACCGCGCAACAGCATGTCGTCCGCCATTGGGTAACGAAGGGCCTCGGAAACCAGTGACCGCTTGCTCGCCGCCGATCCCCCCAGGACGGCAAGACTGCCAAGAAATGAGCGTCTGTCCACGGCGTGATCTCTCCGTCACCACCCGGTCCATCCGGGACCCCGTATCACGCGTCCCGGTGTGGCACCGGTATGCTCGCCGTCCCTCAACACCTGGACGCCGTTCACGAAGACATGGATCATGCCGGTCGCGTACTGATGGGGATCGTCGAATGTCGCATGATCCTGGATGGCCGCTGGATCAAAGACGCTGATATCTGCAAAGTATCCCGGTTGGAGAGCGCCGCGACGTTTGATTCTCAGGTTGCCGGCCGGGAGCGACGTCAGGCGGCGAATCGCTTCCTGTAACGAGATGACCCCTTCATCTCGTACGTACCGGCCCAGCAGACGGGCGAAATTCCCGTACCCGCGTGGATGGGGGTTTGAGCGGAGGAAGACGCCCTCGGGGGCCAACGACCCGGCGTCGGAACCGAACGTCACCCAGGGCAAGGCGATCTGCTTCTTCACGTTGTCTTCGGACATCAGGAAATAGACGACGCCCACTCGGCTGTCGTCTTCGATGACGAGATCCATCGCGGTTTCTTCGGGTGACGTCCCGCGCATCGCCGCGACTTCCGCGAGAGTCTTGCCGGTGAGGGGCTTCAGGCTGTCGTTCTTGAACCCAACCAGCAATACGTTCTCCGCCGAGCCCGCCGCGAGATAGAGGTTTTCCCATTCGTCAGTTGGGGTGGACATCTCGCGTCGCACTCGTCTTCGGATCGCCGGATTCCTGAGCCGCTCAATCCACGATTGTAAGCCGCCTTCTTGGACCCAGGGTGGCATCGCCGCGTCGAACCCGGTGGAGCCGGCCGTATACGTGTACATGTCCGCACCGATCTCGAGACCGTCAGCGTGTGCCTGCTCCACCCGTTGGATGAGCCGGTCCATCTTGTCCCAGTTTTCCCGTCCGGCCGCCTTCAGGTGATAGGTTTCGGCCCGCACCCCGGCCTCCCGCGCAATACGGATGAGCTCGTCGTGAGCCTCGAGCAGCCGGTTGCCCTCACTCCGCATGTGCGAGATGTAGAGGCCGTCGTATTCGGCGACGACCTTCGCAAGCTCGATCAGTTCTTCGGTGCTGGCGTAGAAGGCGGGCGCGTAAATGAGCGAGGACCCCAGTCCCAGCGCGCCTTCCTCCATTGCCGTCCGGACGAGCGCCCGCATGGTGTTCAGCTCGTCCGGCGTCGGCGGACGGTCCTCGTATCCCACCTCGTGGATTCGTACAGTCGTCGCGCCGACAAATGATGCGATGTTGGGCGACACTCCCCGCTCGACGAGATGCTCCAAGTACTCCGAAAGCGTCGTCCATGGGATGTCAAACGTGATGTCGCCCTGCTGCTCCAGCACTTGCTGCCTCATGGCGTCGTTGATCGGTCCCTCGGACCAGCCTTCTCCAAACACCTCGAGCGTCACCCCCTGGCGGATGTCACTTTGTGACCGGCCGTCCTCGATCAGCGATTCAGTCGCCCAGCTCAGCATGTTGATGAAGCCGGGAGCAACCGCCAAACCTTCGGCTCGGATCTCGAGGCGTCCGGCCCCAGGGGCGGTTCCGCCCACGAAGACAATCGAATCGTCAATGATTGCCACATCACCCGGAAACGGTTCTGAGCCACTTCCGTCATACACGGTGCCACCGCGGATCACAACGTCGTACTGCGGCGCGCACGCGAGCAGCGCACTTGCTGCGATGATACCGAGGCATCGTTTCATATCTGTGTTCCTATCGAACCCGGGACGATGATCCTACGTTGCATCCGTCGGTCGGTCAAACCGGTTGGAGAAGAACTTTACCGATGTTTTGTCTGGATTGGAGGCGCCGATGCGCCGCGGCCGCTTCCGCAAAGGGGAACGTGCTGTCTATCAACGGTGCAATTCTTCCAGCGTTCGCGTGTTCGACGAGCGCCTCCAACTGCGGTCGGAGCAGATGCTCTTCCTTCCACAGCTGACCAAGGTTGACTCCATACACGCCACGATTGGTCTTCATCAAGTGTATAGCATTGAACCGCGGGGTCGCGAGGAGTGAACGGACGATCGGCAAGAGGCGGCGGCGTTCACCGGGCACCATCGACGACACGCCGTAGCAGAACAGTTTTCCTCCAGGTGCGAGGACGGCAAAGCTGTGCTTGAACGAGGCGCCACCAACCGGATCGAGCGCGATGTCAACGCCCCGCCCGTCTGTGAGGTCGAGGACGCGTGCCGGCCAGTCGGTTCTGCGATAGTCGAGTGGTTCCACTCCCAGTGTTCGCAGCACGTCGTGTTTCGGACGCGACGCCGTGCCAATTATCCGGGCGCTTGCAAGACGGCACAGTTGAACGGCCGCAATGCCCACACCGCCCGCCGCTCCGTGAATGAGCACCGTTTCGCCGGCGGTGAGGTTCCCCAGCCGGTAGAGCATGTGATGGGCGGTCAGGTAGTTGACCGGCAGGGCCGCGGCTTCCCTCTCGTGGAACCCGGGTCCAAGCGTCACGATGTGGGAGGCGCGGACACACACGCAGTCGCTGTAGCCGCCGAACTTCGTTGCCGCGACGACGCGCCGGCCCTCGAGCGTCGCGCCAGCCCCGTGGCCAACGGCGTCTACCGTGCCGCTCACCTCGTACCCGACAACGGCTGGGAGCTTGGGCGCGTCCGGATAGACACCCATGCGTGCGAGAATATCCGCGAAGTTGATCCCGGCGTAGGCGACCCGAATGCGTACTTCTCCCGGTCCCGGCTCGGGATCGGGCGCTTCGCGGACTTCGAGGACGTCGGGCGGACCCCGTCGTGGAATCCAGACTTGGCGCATTGCTGGAATCTGAGATTTAGTTCGAGAGTGGCTCGAAGATACGGCCCCGGCCCGCAAGCTGCGAGCGAACGGGTGGTGCTCTAGAACCGCCCGGCGAAAATCGGGATGGTGAGCCCCAGACGGGGACGCTGCCCATCCGGGGTTCCCGAGTGGCCGACCACGGTCGGGGTTGGCAAGACGGGACCGATGCTCAGGGACCCGTCTGTGAGTTCAACCAGGGCCCCGGCCGCGGACCGCTCGAAGATGCTCGAACGGATGTCGTCGAAATCTTTTGTGAGGGCAAAGCCCAGGGCGAGCCCGCCCATGCTCATCAGCATCGGTGCGACGATGGACGACTTCGCGTCGTCCGTTTCGGCGAGCAGGTCCACACCGAGTCCGGCGACGCCGCCGGCCAGACCCGCGGCTGTCACCAGCCATGCCCGACCCGAGCTGATGTCCGAATCCCGCGTGGCAAGCGCGCTCACCACGAGTCCGACGTTGCTGCCAATCAGCGTCCAGGCCAGCTCTGCATCACCGTGTTGGTCAGCGAGGATCGCCGTGCTGAGCCCGAACCACGCCCCCCAAAAGCTGCTGAGCTGAATGGTTGTCGCGGCTCCTGCGGTTGGATCGAACGCCTGTGCCATTGCCCCGGCGGCTGCGAGCCCTCCGAGCCCCCCGATCACGGCAGCTGCGAAGGGAGCTTCGTCGGAGTCGCTTTCGTAGGTGTCGCAGACAACCGGCTCACCATAGCAGTACGACTCCTGCCGGGTCCCGATGTCGAGAACCTCCCGCCACCCGATTCCTTGCCATGTTCCCCACCAGCCTCCGAATGTCGTGGCAATTGCCTGGCCGCTACTCATCGGATTGTTGTCCGAGAACAGTTTGGCACTGACGAATCCGGTGGGCGCCCCGATGAGGAGCCCTGCGCCGTAGGGTGAGGGTGAATGAGCCCCGAGGGCTGCGGGGATGGCAACGCCCATCCAGGCGCCGAACAACGTGTTGGACACGATGAGCCGGGACCGTCCACTCGTCGCGACGTCGCGGCGGCCGGCTACCGACAGGAGAGTTCGTGCCTCCGCGGCGGCCGGCGTGTTGGGGAACTCTCGTACCACGAGCCGCAGTAGCTCTCGGGCGAGGGTGGCATTGCCCTGTGCCGCCGTTCTTTCGGCTAGCGCCTGCAGCACGGCTGCAGAATCGGCTGCCGAAACCTGAGCGCCCGCTCGAGAAGCCAGGACCAGCGCGGCACAGATCGCCAATGAGGTAACGAGACCTCGTATGATACTCGTGCGTTTCATGCGCTGACGATACCCTGGCGCCGTCAAGCGACAATCAAGCCGACGGATTCGGGGCCGGTCAGGTCAGGGGCGCTGGGTTCGGGGTGGCGCGTCAGGTGCTGAACGCGGGCGGGCGCTCGAGGTGGAACCCTGTGGCATCCTGATATGCCTTGGCGGCCGCAAGCATTTCTGCTTCCCCAAACAGCTTGCCCACGAACGTAATGCTGACCGGCGTCCCATCATCTCGAAAGCCGCTCGGGACCGTCACGGATGGGTGTCCGGTGAGATTGGTGGTCAGCAGCGCGCTGCCGAAGCGGGACGGCGTTATGAACAGGTCGATGCTGTCCAATGCTGCATCCATGGCATGCATGACCATCGTACGGACTCGGTTTGCCTCGATGAAGTCTACGGCCGGAATCAATCGTGCCGTCCGGAACGAGTCGGGCCACGCGCCGTTGGTTTGGCGTACGAGTTCGTCATCCCGCCCGCTCGTTGTGAGTTCTTCGAAGGCAGCGGCGGCTTCCGCTGACAGAATGATGCGCAGTGCGCTGATCGGGAACGAGTCCGGGAGTGCGATGGGGGTGAGAGTGACCCCGAGGGCTCTCATGTCGTCCAGAACGCGATCGTCGAACTCCTTTCCGCGATGCTCCGACTCGAACGCCGATTGGAAGTATCCGATTCTGAGGTTTGCGAGCGGCGTATCCCCGGACCAGTTGAACGGGACGTCACGCGCGGTTGGGTCGTGGCCGTCCGCTCCGTGGATGGCGTCCAGCACCACCGCGCAATCTTCGACACTGCGACACATGGGGCCCAGTTTATCCATACTCCAGGACAAGGCCATGGCGCCATGTCGGCTCACGCGCCCAAACGTGGGGCGGAGGCCGGTGACACCGCAGCGGGTTGAGGGCGAAACGATCGACCCGAGGGTCTCGCTCCCGATGCTGAAGCCCACGAGCCCGGCGACGGTCGCGGCCGCCGGTCCGGCGGACGAGCCGCTCGATCCCTGCTCGAGGTTCCACGGGTTCCGGGTTCGGCCCCCGTACCAGACGTCGCCCTGCGCCAGCGCTCCCAACGTGAGTTTGGCAACCAACACGGCGCCTGCTTCGTCGAGGCGACGAACGACCGTTGCGTCCTCGTCAATGATCTGGTTCTCGAACGGCTTGGCGCCCCACGTGGTTCGATACCCCTTGGTGGCGAGCAGGTCTTTGGCGCCCCATGGAATGCCGTGGAGCGGACCTCGGTACACACCCCGAGCGATGTCGGCATCCGCTCGTCGTGCCTGTCGCATGGCGAGGTCTTCCGTCACCGTGATCAGGCACTCGAGCTGTGTTCCGAACCGATTGAGTCGGTCGAGGTACATGCGGGTCAGGTCCACCGACGACACTTGCCGAGTGCGGACTAGCTCCGCGATGCTCGTGACCGGCCAAAACGCGAGTTCTTCGAGGGGTGTCGGCGCAGTGAGACGCGGCTGGCCAGACATTCTGAAGGGACGTCGTTCCGTCGGCAGGCGTGTGCCGGGCAACACGGGATCGAACGTGAGCGCAGGCAGCACGCTGTTGGGGATGTCGATTGCTCGAAGTTGCTTGTATGACCGCAGGTTTCGATTCAGCCCGTCGAGCATCAGCTCGCGGTCATCGTCCGTGAACTCGAGGCCCGCCACTTTTTCTGCATCCGCGAGCATCGCCTTGGAAATCTCGGCCTCCTGTTGGGTCCTCGCCCAAAGCGCTGCGGGAAAGGCGGTTCCCCCCCATCCCATAGCTGTGAAGAACGCCACGAAGTCTCGACGATCGATACGGGATGAAATCGTGTCCGGCGCAGGCGATCGATTGGATGGCATGGGAGCGTCCCGGAAAGTGGATGGCAAGAACGTGTGCCGTTCCCCCCGGAACGGCAAGCGCTCAATCCGCGAGTTGGCGCAGCGTTTGGAGTTGATCTCTGGTCCCGAGCGCAATAACCGTATCGCCAGCTTCAAGCCGTGAGTTCGCGGAGATCTCGGTGTGCATGTGGTCTCCTCGCCGCACGGCGAGGATGTTTGCGCCGGATGGACTCGACTTTCGTTGCATGCGGTTCCTCACGCTCCCGAGCCGGATCAACTGGGTCTTGAGGTCCGTGTGAAAGACGAATCCAATCATTCGTATTGGCCTCAGCTTGCCGGACGCTGCTCGGGCACGATCGCACGCGGCCCATCAAAGCGATCTCTCGTTCAATTATAGATGGTTTGTCGATGGTTCTCACGTGGCTCACGCACCGGCGGCGAGACATTGACCATCGGGCGTGACTTTGCTACCATGTGCCGGGGTTGGGCGGTCCAGTCCTCTTCACGCACCCTATTGACAACGCCCTTGCTTTATGCTAACGGCCATGCAATGCCATCGTATCGTCTGACGCCGAGGCAGGTCTGGACTCGGCCAGCCATGCTGGTCTCTGCGCTTGCGGTGAGCGTCGCCGCATGTGGCCCCTACCCCCAGTCCACGTTACATCCGCGCTCCGATCTCGGTACCGAGCTGAGCGATCTGTACATGCAGATCTTCTGGTGGGCTGTTCTGGTGTTTATCATCGTGGAATCGTTGCTCGTCTATGCGGTCATTCGGTTTCGCGCCCGTCCCGGTCACGAGGGAGAGCCGAAGCAGATCTACGGGCACACGGCGCTCGAAATTGCATGGACGGTCGCACCCGCAGTCATCCTGGTGTTCATCGCGGTGCCGAGTGTTCAAAGCATCTTCCGGACGGC
>JBFHWR010000054.1:0-15049 GCA_041599395.1 Gemmatimonadales bacterium
AACGGCCACGAGGTCCCCGTCCTTCGCCACGATCGTGGGGGTCCTGTTCGCCAGCATGCGCTGTTCGGGTCGCGCCAGGTTCGGCCGTGTTCCGATCAAGCCGCGGGAATCGGTGACGCCCGGCTTGGCATTGAAGTCACCCATTTCGTTATTCAGGAGAAACCCGGCGCCAGGAACCACGATCTTGGATCCATAGCCGTACTCGAGCGTGTACGTCACTGAAACAGCCATGCCCTCGGCATCGACGACCGAGTAATGAGTCGTCTGCTCTCCCTCATAGGTTTGGGCGATGTCCGACGAGTCCGAGGGCGTGGCGTGCGTGGCACGGATGTCAGCTCGAAGCTCGGCCGCATGAGCCTTGCTCGTGAGCCGCTCGATCGGAACGTCCACCTTGTCGGCGTCGGCCGCAAAGGCTGCGCGGTCGCGAAACGCCCGTCGCATGGCTTCGGCCAGATGATGAATATAGGCGGCCGAGTTGTGCCCCATCGCGGCGAGGTCGTACGCCTCGAGAATATTGAGCATCTCGACCAGAGCCATGCCCCCACTCGACGGTGGTGGCATGCTGATGATGTCGTACCCACGGTACGTGCCGAGAATCGGCTGCCGCTCGATTGATTGGTATCTCGCCAGATCCTCTTCCGTAATCAGGCCGCCACCGCGTCGCATCTCCTCCGCAACCAGGCGCGCGGTCTCCCCCTTGTAGAACCCGTCGTGTCCCTCGCGCATGATACGCTCGAGCGTGCGGGCCAAGTCGGCCTGCCGGAGTACCTCGCCGGGCCGATAGGCGGTGCCGTTGCGCGAGTACGCTTGGATGGTCGCGGGGTATCGCTGTGCGCGAGGAAGCAGTCCACCCAACGACCCGGCTAGCGCCGGGCTCAACACGAACCCGTCGCGCGCGAGGCGTACCGCCGGCCGTACGAGATCTTCCCAGGGGGTCCGACCGTACGTCGCGTGCGCTTTCACGAACCCTGCAACGGTGCCCGGCACACCAACCGCCAGGTGACTGTTGTGATGGATCTCGAAGGAGTACTCGCCGTTTTCGTCGAGAAACATCTTTGGGTGCGCCTCGAGCGGCGCCTTCTCTCGAAAATCAAGTGCTGTGCTCGTTCCGTCAGGGAATCGGATGACCATGAACCCCCCGCCGCCGATGTTCCCCGCCGTTGGGTGGGTCACCGCCAGCGCAAATCCGGTCGCGATGGCGGCGTCCACGGCGTTGCCGCCTGATTGCAGCACCTCGGTACCGATCCGGCTGGCAAACCCGTTCGCCGAAACCACCATACCGTGTTCCGCGCGAACCGGGCCTCGCGCTGCCGGGAACACGTCTACACGGGCCACCTCCCCTGCCGTTCGGCAGGCGCTGACCGCGACAACGGACAACAGCACGGCGAGGTACGCCAATCGAAACGATGGTAAACGTGCGAAGGTCCACATGCTCATGTCTCCAAGACGACGCTCAGTGAACGACCCAGGGCCAACACCATCATACTGGTTTCATTGCAACCACGTTCGGAATGATTCGGAATGATAAGGTAACGGATTCCCGGTCAGAAGAACGCCGATAGCGCCAGGTAGAAGGTTGTCGGCACCAGGCCGAACTCCGAGGAGGGGAGCCCCATCGGCGTCAGATCGGGACCGAATCCGACGAAAACGCCGCTGCGCAGCGTCAGCTCGTTACCAGCCGAGTAACTCAGCGACGGCACGGCGAGCACGCTCTCATCGGTGAGATTGAGCATGGACAGGACCGCAGCGCTCCATAATGGATGAGGCTGGAGAGATGCCTGCAGCGCAACGACATCTTGCCCGAGCACCTGAAGCTCCCTGCGGACAAACGCGTCCGAGGCAATGACGTTCGCCAGCGCGCCCGCGTCACCCGCGCCAAAGTCGTCGTGTTGATACTCCGCCACGACGTACAAGTCCCTTCCGGCAAGCGGGAAGCTCCGGTCGACGCCGATGGCAAAGCGTTTCACGGTTCGACCGCGGTGGCGGCGCAACACGCCCTCGCCTCGGACCGCGGCACCGGCTACGGTAGCGGTCGTCCCCAGACCGACGGTCGCTTGGTCGTGCACGCTGCCCGCCCAAAGCGCTCCCTCGATACCGCGCCACACCGTCTTCCCGCGAGCGAGAACCGTGACGGTCTTGCCGGCGGGAGAGTCGGAAGGACGAACGACAACGTCGATGTCGGTGAAGTTCCCCAAGAACGCGCGCGCCCGCAGCGCATCGACTCCCGCCCGGTAATCGCGAAACGGTTCGGCGGGGTCGAAGGGGACGAAGGGATCCGCCGGCGTGAGGAACAACGTTGTAGCCCATGAAATGGTTTGGCGCCCAACCGTCATCTCGAAGGCCTCGATGGGCGCCAGCGTGACGAAGAGCCGGTCGACCCGATGACGCCATCGCACATGAGCGCTCTCTGCCAGCGTCCCCTGCAGTTCCAGCCACTCGGCCCCGCCCGGAACACCGCCGATCCCCTCAGCTCGGTCGCCGAGTCCTCCCGCACTGCGATACGTGAGTGACTGCTCGTACGCCACGTCACCGGCGATGACGCCAGAGCGCGCCGAGGCCATCACGCGAATCCGCTGCAGGTCTCCCACTCCACCCGCCGAGGCCGCATTTTCCCGTGAAACAGATCCGACATTCAGATAGTAGCCCCGAATCTCCGGTGCTTGAGCGCGCATCGGGCCGGCCGTTCCCACCAGAACGACTAGCGGAAGCAGCCGCTGCAACATCATTGAGCCGGATCGGCCCGCCGTTCATCCGACGCAACCGCGCCATCGACGAGTCGAACCAGTCGCCGTGCGCGATCGATCAGTTGGAGGTCATGGGTGGCAAAGACAAACGTGGTTCCGAGGTCGCGGTTCAGCTCGAGCATCATGTCCAAGAGGGCCGCGCTCGTCGCCGAGTCGAGGTTGGCCGTTGGCTCGTCGGCAAGAACCAGGGCTGGTTCGCCAATCACCGCGCGGGCGACGGCCACTCGTTGCTGCTGCCCGCCGGACAGTTTGCTCGGCAACCGGTCCTCGAGCCCCGCAATGCCGATCGTCGCGAACAGCTTGCCAATTCGGCTTCGCCGCTCTTCCGCAGGAACACCACGAAGGACTAGCGGAAACTCCGCGTTCTCGGCCGCCGTGAGGACTGGCAGCAGATTGTACGCCTGAAACACGAACCCTACGCGCTCGAGCCGGAGGCGCGCCACTTCGCGCCCGGAGAGCGTCGTGATGTCCCGCCCATCGACGACTACCCGGCCTTTCGTCGCCTCGGTCAGCCCGCCCATCAAATTGAGGAGCGTCGTCTTGCCAGACCCGGAGGGGCCCGCCAACACGACAAAATCCCCGGGTGCGATATCGACGCTCACATTCCGGACCGCCTCGACCGCAATCCCGTCATGTTCAAATACCTTCCACACGTCATGCGTGCTCACGGCGGGCACAGCAGCAGACGCGCTCACGCTTCGAACTTCATCGACTCAGCGACATCAATGCGCGTCGCGCGGTACGCGGGATAGAGTGAAGCCGCCAATCCGATGACCACGATGAAGCCGATGCTCTGGACTAGCTGCATCACGCGAAACTCGGGAACGAGCACCGGATCGATTACCACCCCGGCGGCAGTGAGATCGTTCTCGAGCAGGAAGGAGAAGTCGAGCCCGTTCCGAAAAATCCCCCAGGTCACCGCGACACCCAACACCATGCCAACCAGGCCGCTCACCGCCGTGAGCAGCAGTCCTTCCAGGAACACGAGTCCGGCGGTGTGCCCTTTGGTGAGACCCAATGCTCGGAGTACGCCAAACTCTCTGGTGCGGTAGAGGACGGACATGAGAATCGTGTTGACGATGGCAAGCGCCACGATCGCAAACAGAATACCGTGGAAGATGTAGTCACCGTAATCGTCGACTTTGACCGCTGCATAGAGATCCGGCATCGATTCGGTCCAGCCAAGCACCGCAACATTGTCTGAACCGTCGTGTAACGCGGCGTCGAGCCCGCGAATGACCCGATCCACCGTGCGACTCGACTCCAGCACGATCGCGTAGCTCGTGATACCATCGCGGAGCCCGAGCCACTCCTGTGCCGTGCGCAGCGGGATGTGTACCAGCACCTCGTCGATCTCAGGTATGCCCATGCGAAAAATCCCGGTCACGCGAACGAGCTGGCCGGCAATCTCACCGGCGACGTCTTGCGCAGTGAGCACGAGCCGCGAGTTCAACCTCAGGTCCAACCGTTCAGCCAGCTTCGTTCCGACGTAGGCATGCAGCCGGTCGTCCGCCGTCAGGTACCGTCCCTCGACGAGCTTCTCGTCGAGCGTGGCGAAGGCGGGCTCTGCTGACGGATCGACACCAATAACCGCCACGGGAACAGCGGCCGACGGGGTGTTGGCGAGTGCGGGAACCTCGACTCTCGGCGCACTGACCAGCACGTCGCGCGCGATGTCGGGACGGCCGAGTGCGGCCACCACGCCTGCATGCTGTAACGACGAGAGATGATCCTCGATCGCGCCGCTCACCTTGAACCGCGGCGACTGCACAGTCACGTGCCCCTTCCCCAGCCGTACGCCGGCTTCAATCCAGTCTTCATGGGCCCCATCGGCGAGGCCCCGGGAAAAGACGAGAAGCGCCAGGCCAATCACCATGGCGGATGCCGTGAGGAGACTGCGACGAGCCTGTCGCCGCACGTTGCGCAACGCTAGACGGCAGAGCACGACGACGCGCAGGTTCATCGACCGCCCAGTGTCTCCGCCGGTGCGACCCGCGCAGCACGCAACGCGGGGTAGATGGTTGCTGCAATTGCTGTGATTAACAGCGCGGCCGCCGCACCAAAGATCATCGGCACCGGGTACTCGACTCTGAGAATTGGTCGGACCAGCGCCCCGACCATCGTGAAGCCTCCCACCAAGCGACTGAGATCCGGGGGCCAGTTGTGCCACCACACGAGCACGGGAAACGTTATCAAGGCTCCTGCGATCAGACTCAACGTACCAAGTGCGAGTGCCTCACAGACGACGAGCCAGACGATCTTGAGGGGAGACGTTCCGAGCGCCAACATGAGCGCAAACTCACGCCGCCGCTCGAACGTGGACATCAGCATCGTGTTCGCCACGCCAAAGATCGCCATGCCGAACACGATCGCGAGAATTACCCACTGTGACGCCATGGCGAGCTGCGCGTACTCCACGAGTTCCGGGCGGTACGTGGTCCACGACGCCACATCAACCGCGAGTCCGGCCCGACTCAGCGCGTCGCCCAGACGTGTGGCTGCGTCTGGCGCCATCCACGGATCGTCGATGCGGACGGCGATCTCGTGCACGCGCTCTGGCGGGAACGTCATCAGAATCTGGAGGACGTCGAGCGGCATCAAGGCAAAGGTGGCATCCAGCTCCGCGAGACCGGTGTGAAAGATTCCCGCGACGGTAAACAAGTCGTTTCCCAGCGATCCGTCCGCCGCCGGCGCGACCACGACAACGGTGTCGCCGGGCTCTGCTTCTAAGCGCCTCGCCATTTCGGTGCCGATGAGCAGTTCGTTCACACCACTGCTCGCCTGTTCGCCGCGCTCGACCACTGCGGCAATACGAGACACTTCAGGCTCCCGAACCGGGTCGAACCCGATGATCGCTGCAGCCACCGTGGACGGGCCGGCACTCACCAGGCCTCCACCGAACACCCGTGGCGCTGCGGCGCGCACCGTCTCGTCACCCGTCACCTCCCGCAGTAAGCGGTCGATGTCGGTTCCGTCCGACCCGCCAATGGTTTGGTGCATACTGCGTTCGGGAAGGTACTGCAGTGCGTGAATCTGAAGCTGTCCGCTCACCAGGCCCGTCGCATTCCCGATCATTTCCGAGATGATCCCCTCGGACAAACCGATCAGCAAGACCACAGAGAAGTACCCGCAGGCGAGCGCACTGGCCGTGAGGATGGACCGGCGGCGGTTGCGCCCGAGGTTCCGCCAGCCAATGCGCATCCACGGACCGCGACCGATCCTAGCGTGGCGCACTACGCAGTTGTCGCAATGTGAAAAAGGACTCGTCTATCTCGATGTCGAACTCCAGCTCGGAATAGACAATGGTGGTGCGCTCACCGGGCTTGTCCGCAGGTTCGATGCTCGTCCGCGTCGGGACCAGCCGGCCACCCATCACGCGATAATCCGAGAACACGATGTTGCGAGACAGCCGGTCCTCTTCGTCGTAGTAACGCGCCCACATCGGCATGAGGTCGCGCTTCCGCACCTGTTCGGTGATCTTGCCCCAGATGACCGCCGCCTCGGGCTTTGGCGTCAGCACAAACTCCCACACATTCTCACCGTCGCGCACGCCTTCGAAACCGATCGCGATGTCGTAGTCTTCGATGATGCGGCTTTCCTTGACGAGGTCGTCATTGGTGAAGTGCGATCCCATCCATGCCGCCCCCATCAACGACGCCGGAATCCGAATGGTCCGGTCCACACGCGGCAGGTAATTCCAGATTTGTTGCTCGACTTTGAGGGTCGCGGTCCCCGCGTCCTTCCGGGGCGAGAGTATTCGGATCAGTGCGTAGTCGGTACCGAGCGACCAGATGCGCATGCTCATCGCACGGGACCAATGTTCGGTCACGACCTGCATTTCGACCGTGCCCCGGCTCGATCGGCCTCGGAGCAGCTGGTCGATCTGATCTACGATCTCGCGAGCCGTGCGCTGCGCTGCCGCCTCGTGCGTCGCGCACAGCGTCAGGAGGGCAACGGCCCCCGCGCGCCATGCCACCGATCGAACGGCCGCCGAATGCTCGGACTGCATCCGGAAGCGCGGTACCCGGGTCACCTGGTCACGACGTCGGGGGCCGGTGCACCAGGACCGGCACGTGCGAGCCGCGGACCACCTTGTCGGCCACGCTGCCGAGGATGAGTCGCGGCACCCCGCCGCGTCCGTGCGTTGCGATGACGATGAGGTCCATTTCCTGCTCATCGGCATAGCGAACGATTCCCCACCCGGGTTGTACGCCCACCAACACCTCAGTGCGCACCTCGAGGTCTTCTCCGCGAAGTCTCTCGCGCAGGTCAGCGAGGTACGTTTCCGACTCCTTACGCCCTTGCTCGAGGAACTGCTTCGTTTCCTGAATGGCGTGCGGCAAGTAGGCGGTCGTCAGGGCGAACAGCGGTGGCACCGCTCGAACCATCGTGTACGTTGCGCACCGGTCGTGTCCAAGTCGCAGGGCCCATTTTACGCTTTGTTCGGCCGCTTTTGAACCGTCGAGCGGAACGAGGATTTGAGCGAAGGGCTCTGCCTCCACGAGCTGTTGCTCTCCTTCTTTTGGCGCCGCGTCACTCGGACGCACCAGGAGTACCGGCATGGTCACGTGTCGCATCACGTGGTCGGCCACGCTGCCGAGCCAGGCCCGGCTGAGCGTCCCGCGACCGTGAGTCGTCATGGCCACGAGCTCGCATCGCTGTTGCTCGACATATCCCACGAGGGCCTTCGGCATCGGTCCGCGCACGACGGCGGTGGAGACGGGCACGTCGGACACGGCCACGATGCGCTCGCGAACCTCCCAATGGTATCCTTCGAACCACTCCTTCGCGCCGGCGGCGCTGATGAGCCATCCTCCCACTCGCGGCTCGTCCTCATATACCGAGACCAATTGGACCCGGGTTTCGAGGCGTCGGGCAACCGAGAGGGCGAACGGAAGGGCCGCCTCGGCAAACGTCGAACCGTCGAGCGGCACCACCAGGGATTTTACGTTCATAGTCAATGCTCTCGGGTTTGGCGCGTGTCACTCCCGGACCACCCGCACCGCGGCCCCAATCCTGACACCTCGCCGCACCCCTAACTTAGCTTCCCAGGGAACCCAAGGGGTGAATCGGTTGTGAATCCCGCTTTAAGGCTCTCCCGCAGTGCCGACGCAGTCATTTTCAATGCGGATAACGGGTTCGTAGGAAGGGAAGCAGTGGGATCGAGGGGCCAAAATGGTGGCCTTGACTACTGAGAGGACGGGAATCCGGCTATACTGTGAGGTTGCCTAGAAATACGCACAGGATGCCCAGTTCTCATATCATGACCCCGCACAGGTGCCTTCGCGCCGTGTGTTTCGCGTCGCTGTTTGGCATCGCCGGCACGGCGAACGCACAGAGTAGCAGTCACCTACGGGGCGCCGTCCCGGATTCCCAGGTAGTGACGCCCGGCGCCCGGTACGCCGCAGGAAGCTTCAAGGCGTTCATGGGGGGGAACGCGTATCGCAAGCTGTGGACCACCCCAATCAAAGTAGAAGTTGCCGACCTCGCGACGCTGGGCGGGGGACTCACACCCATTCGGGTCGGTGGCAGCAATCAAACGAAGGTCTTGCACGTGCGGGGCGCCGACGGCAAGCGATACGTGTTTCGCTCGGTCGACAAGTTTGCCTCTCGGGGTATCCCAGAGATGGTGCGCGGTACGCCCTACGAATCGGTGCTGCAGGATCAAGTCAGCAGTCTACACCCCACGGCCGCACTCGTGGTGGGCCCGTTGCTGCGAGCGGTCGAGGTCCTGCATGTCGAGCCCCGTCTTTTCGTGATTCCGGACGACCCGCGTTTGGGAGAGTACCGGCGGGAGTTTAGCGGGATGCTGGCGCTGTTCGAAGAACGACCGGGGGATGCGCCCGATAATCAGGAGGGATTTGCCGGATCGAATCTCATCGTCGGCTCGGAGCAACTCTTTGAACTGATTGAAGCCGACGGAAGCAATCGGGTGAACGCCCTTGCGTTTTTGAGCGCCCGGATGGTCGACATATTCCTCGGCGATCGCGATCGGAGCATCGATAACTGGTGGTGGGCACGCTACGACAGTGAAACCGGGTACGAATGGTATCCGATTCCGCGAGACCGCGACCAAGCGTTTATACGCTTGGAAGGGTTTCTCAAGATCATTCTCGGCTTCTACGAACCGGAACTGGCTGCCGTCGGTGAGGATTTTTCCAGCTCGAACATTGTCGGCCTCACACGCAGCGCGTGGGATCTCGACCGGCGGTTTCTCGTCGAGATCGAACGGACGAGCTGGGATTCGGTGGCGTATGACCTGCAGCGCCGGCTGACCGACTCGGTCATCGACGCGTCCGTGGCCAACATGCCCGTCGAACATTTCGAGTTGATCGGCCCGCAATTGGCTGCCACGCTCAAAGAGCGGAGGGACCGGATTCCCCAGGCGGCGGCCGAATTCTACCGGATCGTCTCCGAGTACGCCGACGTGCATGGAACCGACGAAGCCGAGCAGGCGGTGGTGAGCCGGTTTGAGAACGGAGACGTCGAAGTCTCGCTCTATCGGCTGGCCGCCTTGGGTGACGGGTCCATTCCTTATTTCAGTCGCGTGTTTCGCCACCGGGAGACACGAGAGATCCGACTCTATCTCCATGGAGGGGCTGACGGGGCGACGGTGCTCGGACGCGCCGCTCGAAGCATTACGGTCCGCGTCATGGGTGGAGAGGGTCCCGACATCTTGATCGATTCATCCAACACAGACGGCGCGACTCGGTTTTACGATCTGGACGGCACGCAATTCGTGACGGGGCCAAGCACGATTGTGCGCCATCGGGACGTGCAGCCACCCGTGGCCTGGAGCGAGGAGGCGCCCCAACACCCGGACTGGGGGTCGCGTTGGTCCCAGGCGCCCGGAATCAACATTCATCCGGATTTGGGTCTCCTCGTGGTGCTCGGTGCAAACCGGACGAATTACGGCTTTCTCAAGGAACCGTACAAGTCCCGTATCGAACTGCGCGCGGGGTATGCCACGGGACCGCCCGGATTTCTCCTCGATTACCGCCATGGCTTCAGGGACGTCATTCCGCACGTGCACCCCAGCATCCGTGCGAGGCTGTCCGAGATCGATATCGTGAACTTCTTCGGGTTCGGCAACAACACACCCAAGCCCCCGGACCGCAACTTTTTCAAGCTGCAGCAGAAACTCTTGTTGTTCGAGCCCAGCCTGACGTTTTCCAATGCCGGCCCACTGCAGGTGACGCTCGGCCCCGTCGTCAAACGGGCGACGGCGGATACGACGATCAGGACACCCAACTTTCTTGCCAACGAACAGCCGTATGGATCGGGTGGGTTCACGACGTTCGGAGCGCAAGCCGGGTTTGCAATCGACACGCGCAACGACGCCGCAGCACCGACCCGCGGCATTCATCTCACGGCGGGCGGTAGTGCGTACCCGGCGTGGGGCGATGTCGAGCGCGGTGCGTTCGGCGAGATCCATGGCGAGGTCTCGACCTATTTCAGCCCGGACGCGTCAGGTAACCAGACCCTGGCGCTTCGCATCGGCGCAAAGAAGGTGTTTGGAACCGCCCCGTTCTACGAATCGGCGTTCCTTGGCGGGCGCTACACCGTGCGGGGATTTCACGAGCAGCGATTTGCCGGTGATGCGGCCGTATACGGCAACGCCGAGCTTCGCATGTTTGTCACGCGTTTCTCGTGGCTCGTCCCCGGCGATTTCGGCGTGCTCGCGATGACGGATGTCGGACGCGTGTTCGTGAAGGGAGAGTCCTCGAGCCGTTTGCATGCGGCGTATGGCTTCGGTATCTGGATCGCGCCTTTCCGGCGCGCCAATACGCTGACGGCAACGGCAGCCAAATCAAAAGAACGGTGGCGATTCTATTTCGGATCGGGGTTTATGTTCTGACCGCCTGACTCATGCCTGTCTGAGCGCCTCCACCACCTGCTGCTTCGCGGCCTTTCTCGCCGGGAAAAACCCGCCGATCACACCCATCACGACAGAAAAGACCATCCCTGCGAACAGCAACCCCGGCGTCACTCGAAACGCGAACGCAATCTCGCTGAACGAGTCCCAATTTGTCGTGCTGGTCACCAGACCGTTGATCGGGAGCGCCAGCACACAGCCGATGATCCCACCGAGGATGGCGATCAACACCGATTCCGTCACGAACGAGACCAGTACACTGCGTGGCCTGAAACCAAGTGAAAGCAGAACGCCAATCTCGCGCGCGCGCGACGAGACAGCGGCGTACATGGTATTGATGGCGCCAAACACGGCACCGATCGCCATGACTGACGCGATGAAGATCGCAATGAAGTTCAGGATGCCACCGAGCAACACCGACTGGTTTTCGTAGAATTCGTTTTCACGGAACGCGTCGACATAGAGTTGGGGATCGTTCTCGAGCGTCTGTTTGATCGCCGTAAAGTCCGAGTCCTGACTCTTTCGAAAGGTGACCGACTGAAACACTTCACCACGGAACACCGGCATGAACTGCTCGTTTTCACCCCAGATCTCCGACTCAAACGACGAACCATCGGCCGCGAAGCGACCTACCACCGTCCAGTCTCGGCCTCCAAAGGAAATGGTGTCACCAATGCCGGTATTCGGGAACCGACTCGCCATCGTCGACCCGACGATGATCTCGCTCGCGCCCGGTTGAAACGCGCGACCCTCGACGATCGTGATGCCCTTGCGGACGGTGAGGGCTTGCGGGCTCACCCCCCGGATGACGACGTTCGCCATCCCGCCCGTAACCCGCCTCAAGCTGATGACCACGAACGTTTCGAGACTCGCGAGCGGCACCCCCGCACTGTCCCGCGCGACAAAGGGCATGGATCGAATCATGTACGCCGGATGCCGTCCCAAGCCACTGTTCATCTCCGCCGTCGCACCCTTCCGCAGCACGAACACATTGTCTGGTGAACCGGTCTTCACCAGCGCCGCCCGGAACCCACTCGAGAGCGCCATCATCCCCACGAAGACCAGCACGACCAACGCCATCCCAAATGCCGTAGTCAACGTTGAAACGGGACGTTCCTTGAGACTCCGCAGGTTGTAGATCATTGGGATCTTCATGCTGCCTCCTACGCGACCCGCCGGAGCGCGTCGATCACGGAGAGCCGTCCAGCCTGCCAAGCCGGGATCAGCCCGCTTACCAGACCGAGCAGGATCGCAATCGCGAGACCGTATCCGACCGTTGACCACTCCACCAAGAATCCGGGTAAGAACGTGTTCACCGGATTGGACGGGCCAAACGCCAACCGGGCTCCAAACACTCCCATGGTCCCGCCGATCAGGGTGATGACCGCCGCCTCTGCCAGCACGAGCGCCGACAACAGGCCGTTACCAAACCCCAATGTTTTCATGACAGCGTACTCGTTCACCCGCTCGCGCGCCGCCATCATCATCGTGTTGGCCGCGACCAGCAGGATCGCGAAGAAGACAGCGGTCCCAATTGCCCGCACGAGAAAGGACACATTCCCCCACATCGTCACGAACCCCGCATTGAACGCCTTCTCGGTCTCCGTCTTCGTGGGCGCGCTCGAGTTCTCATACGCCAGATCGATGCGATTCGAGACCTCGGCAGCGGACAGGGGATTGTCAAGCGCCACGATGAACCAGCCAGGCGTGATCCCGCGGTTCGTACGCTCGAGCAGATAGTCGTAGTGAAAGAAGAAACTCTCGTCGCCAAAGCTCGGGTCGTCGGGCGTGTACACGCCACGGATCGTGAACTCCCAATCTCCGGGGAAGATGGTTCCCTGAAGCGTGATCGTCTGCCCCAGCCGCCATCCAAATCGTTCCATCAAACCAACACCCGCGATCGCCGCGGTGCGCTCTTGCATGAACGCGTCAAACTGGTCTGGCGGGACCCGGACCTCGGGGTACATCGCAAAATACGACTCGGCGTCAACGGCGAATTGGGCAAACCAGTTCTTGGTGTCGATGTAGATGCCGCCAAACCAGTTCGCCCACGAGACGCTCTGCACGCCGTCGAAGGTCGCCAGCCGTTGCGCGTACGCTTCTGGCAGCGGGAAGGTGATGCCCATCGCGCTGCGCGTGATCAGTCGGGCCTCACTCCCGACTTCGCTGGCGCTCTGAAGCGTCGTCACCACAGTCCGGAGTGTCGCGAAAAGAAACAGCGCGATAGCGACGCTCAGCACCGTGAGAATCGACCGTCGGAGATTTCGTCTGAGGTTGACCCAGATCAGTCTGGCGAACTTCATCGATGGAACACTCCTTTGTCCAAGTGCATCACCGCGTGCGCTCGCTCGGCGGCGTGGCCGTCGTGAGTCACCATGAGAATGGTCTTGCCGAATTCCGAATTCAACCGCTGCAGCAGCCCCAAGATCTCGTCCGCCGACGCCGCATCGAGATCCCCGGTTGGTTCATCCGCCAGGATGATGCTGGGATCGCTCACGATGGCGCGGGCAATCCCAACACGCTGTTCCTGTCCGCCGGACAGTTGTCGGGGAAAATGCTCCGTCCGATCCGTGAGGTTCACGACCTTCATCGCCGTCATGACGTGCTCGCGCCGTTCTTTCTTCGACAGGTCCGTCAGCAGCAGCGGCAGCTCCACATTCTGATAGGCCGTGAGCACCGGGAGCAGGTTGTAGAATTGGAACACGAAACCAATGTGCCGGGCGCGCCAGGCGGCGAGCTGTTTTGGCTTCATGGCTGTCACCTCGTCGTCCCCGACCGAGATCCGGCCGGTGTCGGGCGCATCCAGCCCGGCGATCAAGTTGAGCAGCGTGCTTTTGCCGCTCCCCGATGGACCCATGAGCGCGAGAAACTCACCCGCCGCGATGTCGAGGTTCACGTTCTCAAACACCCGGATCGCTTCCGCATCCCGCCGATAGGTCTTCGTGAGGTCCTTGATATCGACCAAACCCATGCCTGCTTACACCTCCCGTTACTGCGTCACGATATTCACGGCCGTTTCATCGGACAGGTCCGCCGGCCCGGCAATCACGACCTGCTCGCCTCCGGAAAGCCCGGAGCGAATCTCACGGCGACCGCCGGACACCGGTCCGGCCTCCACCGCTCGACGGTATGCGATTCCATCCCGGACGATCCAGACCACCGTCTGACCCCCCTCGCTTCGCACGGCAGCGGCCGGCACAAACACTCGTGGCGTTGTCGCCTCTTCGCCTTCGACCACAGGTGCCAAGAAGTCCACTCGCGCAGCCATCTCGGGGAGGATCTTGGAATCGCGGTCCAGGATACTCACCTTTACCAAGACAGTGGCGCGTTGGCGGTCGGCCGTCGGAACAATCTGCCGTATGGCGCCGCGGTAGGCCTCGTTGGGATAGGCATCCAACACGATGCGGGCGGGTTGGCCGTTCTTGAGCTGCGCGATGTACGCCTCGTTGACATCGACCTCGACCTCGAGCGTCTCCAAGTCTGCCATTGTGACGACGGCGCCGCGTGTGAGCCCGCTCCCTGTGGCGACCGGTGCAACGACTTCCCCGACTTCTGCATCCTTGCGGAGCACGGTGCCGTCAAACGGCGCCCGGATGAACGTGTTTTCCAGGTTCGCCTTGGCGACACCCACCGTGGCCACCGACGCTTGAACCTGGGCCTCCTGGACGCCGACTCGAGCCTCCGCCGCAGTGAGTTGCGCTTCCACATCCTCGGCGCCCTGGTTGGATATGAGATTCGCCTTCAGGAGGTCTCTTGCGCGGGCGACGTCCCGGCGAAGCTGGTCGCGTGTTGCTTCGGCTTCCCTGAGGGCGGCGCGCGCCCTGAGCAGTTCGGCTTCCGCCTGGGCGACAGACGCACGGTAGTCCTGATTTTCCAGACGTGCTATGATCTCGCCTTTTTTCACAACCGATCCTTCCGAAACCGCCAGATATTCCATCCTTCCGGAGATTTTGGACGAGACAGACGCCTGCGTGCGGGCAACGACGTACCCGTTGGCCGTGAGTCCCGAAGCCGACCCGGCGCCACCCCCCACGATATCTGCGCGCGCCACCACGACATCCACGCCTCGGGCGTCGCGAGCAAACCAGAGCAGCGCTGCAACAAACACCACGGCCAGGGCCGCAAGCCCGAGACTGAGCTTGAGCGCCCGTGTTGACGCAGACGAAGGCTTGTCCCGATTGATTCGCAGACCTGAGAGATCGTGTTCGCCCATTTATCCTTGAGTCGAGTAGTCCAGCGCTCGAGCGAGCGTCCCGTAATATGAGCGCAGGACGCGATCGACCATAGTCCTTGTCCCAATCGTCGGTCGGTCACCAGACCGACCCGATGGCGTCGTTCGCGAACGTCAGCGCTTCGGGTGAAGCTCGGGAGTCTCGCCCAGCAGTGACGTGGTTCCGGCTTTTGACACGCGCACCGGTACTACGAGAAG
>JBFHWR010000055.1:0-15027 GCA_041599395.1 Gemmatimonadales bacterium
GGGGGCGGAGGCGGCCCGTACGTCGTTCCGGGTGTCTACTCGGTCTCGTTGGCTAAGAAGATAAACGGTGTTGAAACACCGGTCGGAGCACCACAGCAGTTCGAGGTGTACCCGCTCGACGAGGGGACTCCTCGCCCCCCACAAGTACTCGCGTTTCAACAGGAGACTGCAAAGCTCCAACGAGCCGTGTTGGGGGCCAACGCGGCAGCACGGGAAGCCATGAACCGTATTGGCCTCCTGGAGCGCGCCCTCGATCAGACACCAGGGACAAACGGCGATCTTCGCATGAAACTGCAGGCGCTGGAAACGGAAGTCCGGGAGATACAGTGGTCCTTGAGCGGCGACCCGACCGTTCCACGCCGGCGTGAAGCCGCACCGCCCTCGTTGATGCAGCGACTCGGCCGCATCACGGGGGGCGCGTGGACGGGGAGCCTGACCGAGGTCACGGGGTTGCAGCGGGAACAGTATGACGTCGTCGCATCCGAGTTCGGGGACATCCTCGAGCGCCTTCGTCTCGCGGTTGACGTGAACCTGAAGCGTCTCGAGGACGGAGCGGAAGCGGCGGGCGCACCCTGGACGAGCGGCCGTGTTCCCACGTGGAGACCGTGAAGACAGGTGGTAGGTGGTAGGTGGTAGGTGGTAGGTGTCCCGGCATTAGGAATGGAGGTCGATGTGACCCTTGGATCGCACTACCGCTCGAGACCCACGTGGTTGACGGTCATACTTGGCGTCGCCCTGGGATGCGCGGCTCCACCGCCAGAACCCCAGACCAACCGGTACGAAGATCTCGTCTCGCTGTTCGAGGAATGGCGCGCGTTTCAGCAGCCACCCATCACCGAAGGAGTGCCTGACTACTCCGCTCGAGCGATGGCGGCGCAATACGACGACCTCGACGTGTACCGACGTCGGCTTGCTGCTGTTGACACCACAGGCTGGTCAGTCGCCCAGCAGGTGGACTATCACCTCGTGAGGGCCGAGATGAACGGCCTCGATTTCGATCACCGGGTTCGCCGGCCGTGGGCAAGGAACCCTGCCTTCTATACGATGATCTTCCCCGCGGAATCCGACGTACCGGCACACGAGGGACCCGTCATCCACGGCTGGATCGATCTGTGGACCTACGAGTATCCGCTCTCACCAGAGGCGACGGCCGACTTGAGCCGACGGCTTGGCACGATTACCCCTCTGCTGGAACAGGCGAGGCGCAATCTGGTTGAAGACGCCCGTGACCTCTGGGTCGCCGGCATCCGCAGCATGGAGAGACAGAGCGCGGACCTGAGCGCGTTCGCTCAGCGCATTGCAGGAACGAGTGAGACGCTCGATCAGGCGGTAGCCGCCGCGCGAGAGGCGACGGACGCGTTTCGCGCCTGGCTGCAACAAAAGGCGCCTTCCAAGGCGGGCCGTTCCGGCGTCGGCAAGGACAACTACACCTGGTACCTCCAGAACGTCCACCTCGTCCCCTACACCTGGGAAGAAGAGGTGACGATCATGAAGAGAGAGCTGGCGCGGTCTCATGCCGTGCTCCGGTTGGAGGAACACCGCAACCGCCACCTCCCGGTGCTGAGCCGGGTAGCAACTGCGGAAGAGTACGATCGCGTGTTCAACGAGGCGGTATCCCAATACATGACGTTTCTCGCGGAGGAGGAGATCGTTTCCATTCGGGAGTACATGGATGGCGCACTCCGCGCGCGCATCGGTCGATTCACCCCTGCCGAAGGACTGCGAGGATTTTTCTCTGAGGTGAGCTACCGCGACCCCATGGTCATGCGTACCCACGGCTATCATTGGTTCGATCTCGCACGCATGGTAGCCGAACCACACGCGAGTCCCATCCGGCGCGGCCCGCTGCTCTACAACATCTTCGACGGTCGCGCGGAAGGCATGGCCACCGGCATGGAGGAGATGATGATGCATGCCGGGTTGTTCGACGGTCGGCCTCGTGCCCGCGAGCTGATCTACATTCTGCTCGCTCAACGTGCCGCGCGGGCGCTCGGCGGCCTGTACATGCACAGCAGCGATTTCACCATGGACGAAGCCGTCGCCTTTGCGTCTGAGTGGACGCCTCGCGGATGGCTACCGGCTGACGGCAACACGGTCTTCGGCGAGCAGCATCTCTACTTGCAGCAGCCGGGCTACGGGACCAGTTACCTGATTGGCAAGATCGAGATCGAACAGCTACTGGCCGAACGTGCCCACCAAATGGGAGACGCCTTTACGCTCAAGGGATTCATGGACGAGTTCAACGGAGCCGGCATCATACCCGTATCGCTGATCCGGTGGGAGCTGACCGGGGAAGCGGATCAGATTGTTCGGATGACCTCGAGAGAGTGAGAGGTGGAGATCAGTGGTGAGTAGTGAGTAATGAGTGGACAATCGTTCAGCCACGCACTCGATGACTACCGCGCACCACCCAGCACTCACGACTCACTACCGAACCGCTCTAAGACCCAACACCCAACACCTAACGCCTAAGACCTAAGACCTAAGACCTAAGACCTAACACTCACCCGAAACACACTCCCCGAACTCACCAATACGTAGAGCTCTCCCGCATCGTCTTCCCCGAACGACGTCACATTCCCAATGTTGCCCACATCCCACTGCCGCCGCTCCGTCGCCGCCCCATCCACCAGCTTGAAACTCCGCAACCAACCGGAACAATAGTCCGAGTAGAAGTAATGGCCCTGGATGCTGGGAATGGCGCTCCCACGGTAGACGAAGCCCCCGGTCACCGAGCACTCGGGACCGTGCCCATATTCGACCACCGGAAGCGTCAAACCGGCTTGGCTGCAGTTGGATGGATTGAAGCAGTGATTCCCCTCCATCAGACGCCACCCGTAGTTGAGTCCGGGCACGTCTGCGGGAACCGCATTCACTTCTTCGAACGCGTTCTGACCGACGTCGGCGATGTACAGCATCTCATCCGCGAAATCGAAGGCGAACCGCCACGGATTGCGCAACCCGTAGGCCCAGATCTCGTCGCGCGCGTTGGGGTTACCTACGAACGGATTGTCCGGTGGGATCCCGTAGGGGTCTCCCGCCGTAACGTCGACGCGGAGTAACGCGCCAAGCAAGGTTTGGAGGTTTTGGCCGTGGTTCTGGGGATCGCCGGCGCTGCCGCCGTCGCCGAGCCCGACGTACAACATGTCGTCTGGCCCAAACATGATCAGACCGCCGTTGTGGTTGCTGAACGGCTGGGTGACGGAAAGAATCGTCTTTGCCGATCCTGCATCCGCGACGTTTGGATTTACGGAAACTGTGTATCGCACAATCTGCGTGTCCCCGCCGCTATCGGTGTAGCTCACGTAGAAATGCCCGCTCACTGCGTAGTTCGGGGCAAACGCCATCGAAAGGAGGCCTCGCTCGCCACCATCGAGTACGATCCCCGTTATGTCCAGGAACGGGGTCTGCACCGGTTGACCGCTCTCGAGGATACGAATACGCCCCGGCTGTTCCACGATGAACAGCCGGCTGTCCCCTGGAGGACTCGTCAAGAACACCGGTTGGGTAAGCCCGGTAACGACGGTGACCAGCCCTAGCGAGTCTGCGGCAGGCGGGGTGCTGTCGCCGGGATCGTCGACGGGCGGCGTTACGGGGTCGTTACAGGCCAGCGCGATCATGAAGGCCATCGTGGCGGAACCTCGCGCAATGATTCCGCCCTTCGGACGCCTCCCTACTTTTCGACGGATACGCCTCTCCAGAATGCAACGTGGTCCTTGATCTGGCTTGCCGCCTCCTTGGGCTCCGGGTAAAACCACGCGGCGTTCTCGTTCACGTTCCCGTCCACGACCAGGTTGGCGTAGCTCGCTTCGCCCTTCCACGGGCAGGTCGTACTGTGGTTGCTGGAGCTAAAATACTCACGGTGTATGGAGTCAGGCGGGAAATAGACGTTTCCTTCAACCACCTCACAGTTCTCGCTTTCAGCCAATACCACCCCATGCCATGTCGCCTTCGCCATATCTGTCGCTGCTCCTTGTCAATGGTGGATGTGAACGGGCTACGGTGTATCACCAAAGGCGCTCAAGCCGGTAACCGCCTGCCCCAAAATGAGCGTGTGAATGTCGTGCGTCCCCTCATACGTGTATACACTCTCGAGATTCGCAAGGTGCCGCATTGCCTGATACTCGGCCAGAATGCCATTGGCACCGAGCAGCCGGCGGGTCTCGCGCGCGCATTCCGTAGCGATATGCACGTTATTGCGTTTGGCCAGTGAAACTTGCTGCGGGGTCATCGTCCCGTTGTCCTTCAATCGGCCCAGCTGGATGCAGAGAAGCTGCCCTTTGGTGATTTCGGTGAGCATTTCAGCCAACCGGGCCTGCTGAAGCTGAAAGCCACCGATCGGCCGGTCGAACATGGTCCGGTTCGCCGCATACTTCACGGCCTCATCGTAGCAGGCCATCGCCGCGCCAATGCCCCCCCACGCGATTCCATATCTTGCCTGGGTAAGGCACATCAGCGGACTCTTCAGCCCGCCACTCTTGGGGAGCAGGGCGTCCTTTGGAACGCGCACGTCTTCGAGCACCAGCTCACTCGTATCGCTGGCCCGGAGCGACAACTTCCCGTGCTGGTCCTTGGCCGCGAAACCCGGCGTGTCGGTGGGCACGATAAACCCCCGGATCGACGCAACGTCGCTCAAGTCACCCGTCTTGGCCCAGATGATCGCCGCGTGCGCGGTTGATCCGTTCGTGATCCACATCTTCGTACCGTTCAACACCCAGCCGTCGCCGTCCTCACGGGCGGTGGTAATCATGCCGGCCGGGTTGGAACCGTAATCCGGCTCGGTCAACCCAAAGCAACCGATCACCTCCCCCCGCGCCATCTTCGGGAGCCACTCTTTGCGCTGGTGCTCACTGCCAAACGTGTACACCGGATACATCACCAACGCGCCCTGCACGGAAGCAAACGATCGAATCCCACTGTCACCGCGTTCCAGCTCTTGCATGATCAGCCCGTACGCCACGTTGTTGAGCTCGGCGCACTCGTACTCAGCCGGCAGGTTCGCCCCGAACAGTCCCAGTTCGGCCATCTCCGGGACCAGCTGCATCGGAAACCGGCCTTCGAGGTAGTGCTCGGCAATGATGGGGAGTACCTCGTCATCGACCCAACGCCGAACCGTGTCCCGTACGGCCCGCTCCTCTTCGTGGAGCAGTGAGTCTGTATCGTAGAAATCCACACCCTCAAACGGCATGCATCGTCTCCTTACTGGTCCAGTCCATACCCATCCCTCGGTCTGACGCGATCAAGCGGTCCGCACGCGGCAGCACGCCGACTTCAACCGCCTTCAAACGAAAGGTCGCCCCGTGGTCGATGTCGAGCCCAGACTCGGCCTGCCATTGGTGCACCATTTCATGCAGCACCGTGTGCTCGACCTCGTGCCAGTCGTCCCGCCGAAGGTGACGCGCGCTGATTGCGATTTCGACGGCTCGGTCCGTCTCTGGATCGACGGTCAGCTCACCCAATCGGCGTCGCATCCGGTGAGAGATCCTGAATCTAATGGACGACAACTCTCCGCCGAATCGCTCGTCGTTCAATCGCTGGTGGATACGGCGCAACGTGGCAATCAGCTTCCGATCGCCAGGTCGTATCTTTACCGATCGGCGACGGCGGCGTGCGGGTCGGACGTATTCGTCGACCGAGAAGTGCTTGATCCGCCGCTCGGCTTTCCGCCGTTTGTGGGCCGGGGTCTTCGGGTTTACAAATGCCAAGACCGCCGCCAGGACGCCGTCCGGAGCGTACGCGAACCCGCGGTGCACGCGCAGCATCCCATTCTTGGCTACACTCACGAGCACGGTCTCGTTCTCATGCACCGCGACACGCGATTCCCCGCCCAGCGCCGTCAACCGGTTGACCAGGAGGGCCTCGTCGGCGGCGCGGGCCTGTTTCCTAGCCCACTCGCGCCGGACGGACACGCGCACTCATGGTTCGATCCCACGCGAATGCGTAGATGTCTGAGGACTTGAACGCATTGCGGTTTGTATCCCATCGGTACAGCTCGACATGGATGGCGCCCGGCGTCCACCGGATTCTGTTGAAGACCACCGGTCGTCCGCCGCGGGAGCGGGTTGACAGCGTACCGGCGCACGATACCACCACTTTCTGGTCGAGCAATTCCGCGTTTTCCTGATGATCATGTCCGCACAGCACGAGATCGGCCCCGGAGTCGACAATGCGTTGTTGCGCTTGCTTCCACCTCGCGAGCCCCATGCGTTGGGAGATGTCGCCTCGGAGCACGTTGTGATGGACGACCAGCACGCGAAGCTGCGTCGGGTCTGCAAGGTCGTACATCCGCTTGACGCGTGCAATCTCGTCTCTTGGAAGGTGGCCCTTGACCGCCAGGTCGCGCAGGTTCGGAGTGAGGGACCCCCAGGCAACGCCGTGGGACGTCGACACGCCGGCCAACAACAGGTCGGGAAGTGAGAGCGCAGTCGGTGGCACGGGACCAAAGTATCGCGAGTATTTGCGGAATTTCGCCTCGCTCCCGAAAGGCACCAGCGGGCGCCACCACCATTGGACATCGTGATTTCCTGGTATCACATAGACGGGCGCCGTCCGTTCGAGCGCGCGCACGAAGTTGCGCGCCGCCTGGAACTCGCCATGGCGGGCACGCTGGGTGAGGTCTCCCGAAAGGACAATTACGGTCGGGTCCAGCTGTGGCACGATTTCCTCTGCGCCGCGCACATACGCGAGGTTTGCCACACCACCAAAGTGAATGTCCGAGAGATGGAGGATACTGCTACTCATCAGCTACGTTGCTCATTTCAACGTCTCACGGAGCGTTCGGCGAACGACGATTCCCGTGAGCACGTACCAGGCGGCGACGCCGATCCCACCAACCAACCGGGCCGTCGGGTCCGCAGGCATACGGAGGAGAACATAGACGGCGAGAACGAGAGTCGTCACCCCCGCCACGAGATGGGAGATCTTCCGGGCCCGGCGTTCGATTTCTTTGGAACAGCCCGGACAAATGGCGCCGAGCGGCAGCTCCACATCGCGACCGCACCGAGGGCACTGATGCTCAACTAAGACGCCGTATAACGGCGTCTGCGAATTCCATCGTCGTAGCACTTCCCTGCAAGTCCGCTGTTCGTATTCGATCGTCCCGAATCGTTCGCTGGAGCGCCGACTTGATACGGCAAGCCGCATCCGGTTCACCAACGTGCTCGAGCATGAGCGCAGCCGCGAGGATGAGCGCGGTCGGATTGGCGATTTTCTTCCCGGCAATATCGGGGGCGGAACCGTGCACTGCCTCAAACAGGGCTGCGCTGTCACCGACGTTCGCGCCGGGCGCCAGCCCGAGTCCCCCCACCAGGCCGGCGATCTCATCGCTCAAAATGTCCCCAAACATGTTCGTGGTCACAATGACGTCGAACTGGGACGGATCGAGCACCAGTTTCATGGCACACGCATCGATGATCACGTCGTCAACCTCAACGCGGCCTTCGTACTCACTGGAGATCGCGCGGCCAACCTCGAGAAAGAGGCCGCTGACGGCCTTGAGGATGTTTGCCTTGTGCGCGATCGTCACGCGCTTCCGCTTGTTGCGGACGGCGTACTCGAACGCATACCGAATGACCCGTTCACAGCCATACCGCGTGACGATGGCAATGGATTGCGCCACCGCTTTTGGGTCGCCCGCGATCGGGATCGTCGTCTCGAATCCCACGTACAGCCCCTCGGTGTTCTCTCTCACGAGGACGATGTCAACGTCCTCATAGCGCCCCGGAATGATCGTTCGGGCCGGCCGCACGTTGGCATACATATCGAACTCACGCCGCAGGGCCACGTTCACCGAGCGAAACCCACCACCGACCGGTGTCGTGAGCGGACCCTTGAGCACCAATTGGGTGTGCCGGATGCTCTCGATCGTCGCGTCGGGGAGCGGCGTGCCGACTTCGTTCAGCGCCGCCTCTCCCGCCAGCTCTTCGTCCCAATCGAACTCCACGCCGGTTGCCTCGAGAACTGCGAGCGTCGCCCGCATGATCTCGGGTCCGATACCGTCGCCAGGGATGAGCGTCGCGCGGTACGCCGTCATGGCATACCCGGCACGAGCGGTTTGAGGCCATCCCACAGTGCCGTCCACGGGTCCTGACCTTCGCCGCGTGCCACGGTGCGCCACCCAATCGTACCGGTCCGCACGTCGACCATGACCAGGCTGAGCTCGGCACGGCCCAACCCGGATTCGGGTGCGCGAGCGTAAAACAGGCTCGCCGGCACCAGCGCGTATCGCTCCCCGGCAATCCCATTCAGTGTCCGCATCTGGGACCGAAGCGGGTCGGGAACTTGACGGATATTGGAAGCTCGCAGCATTGCGGTGCCCATACGATACGGATCCGTAATCATCAGCGGCGCCTGTTTTGCCGCGCGCGCCAACTCCACTGGCGGTACCCACTGCACCTCGGGCGCGCGTTGCGACAAGAACGTTCCAATCACGCTATCAGCGCGCAGTAACGCTTCCTCGTGCGGACTGACCTCGGCGTCCCATTCGAGCGATTCGTCAACCGCGAGCAGCGTCAAGGGGTAAACAGTGACCTTCTGGGCTGCCACCCCCGCCGTCGGAAGGGGCGCCGTTGTGGGCGGAACGTCTGCGGCCGGCTGCTGTGCGCCGCAGCCGGCCGCGCCGAGCAAGCCCACCACCATCCCCGCCGTCAGCCGTCTTTCCATTTCGGCTCGCGCTTTTCGAGGAACGCTGTAAGGCCCTCATACGGATCTTCCAACATAGTGAGCTCGTGCAGATAGAGACTTTCCGCCTTGTACAACGCGTCCTCGTACGCCGCGTAGTACGACTGCACCTGGGCCCGTTTGGCGAGCTCAAGCACCGGCCCGGACTTGTTGACGATGTTGCCGAGGAACTCGGCGAGTCCCTCCTCGAATTGATCATCAGGAAACACCCGGTTGATCAGGCCGAACCGTTCCAGGTCCCGCACCGGAATCTCCTCTCCGGTCAAGATCCATTCCATTGCTTTACGACGAGGCCCGGCGCGGGGAAGAATGATACACGCGTACGCCGGAAAGACCCCGACGGTTGTTTCGGGGAGCCGGAACCGAGCAGACTCGGACGCGACAATCAAGTTGCACCCCAAGGCGAGTTGGAATCCTCCGCCAAACGCGATGCCGTCGACCGCCGCCACCGCGACCAGATCCAACAACCGGATCGTTTCGAAAATCCGGTGAAAGACCTGCATCATGCGGCCGACCTTTTCGCGGGTGTGATCCTCGATATCGACTCCCGTGCTGAACGCATGTCCCGCGCCCCGGATCACCAACACCTTGAGCTTCTTCTCATTGCGAAGCTCCAGGAGGGTGGCCGTCGTCTCCTCCATCATCTCAATGTTCAAGACGTTGAGTGGCGGACGGTTGAGAACCAGCGTGGCGATCTCACCCGACGTGTCGCGCTTCAACTCGACATATTTTTTCGACACTCACACGCTCCACAAACTGACGGTATTGGACTCAGATCCGCCGGTGACCTCGCCAACGGCAGTCTACGTAAGGGTCCCTCCCCCGTCCACCAAGATAACCTGTCCAGTAACATGGCGGGCATCGTCCGAGCAGAGGAACACGACGACCGGCGCGACGTCTTCGACGTCCGCAATGCGACCCATCGCCGACCGGCGGCGGGCATCCTCCAGTACTTCTTCCGGCAGCTGGCTCAGGAGCTCGGTTCGAACAAAACCAGGTGCGACACCATTGACGTTGACGTTGTAGGGACCAAGCTCAACGGCCGCCGATCGCGTGAGCCCAATAACGGCAGCCTTGCTGGCCGCATAATTCGCAATCCCGAACCCCGGCTGTAATGCCCGTTGCGAGGCGATGTTGACCACTTTCCCAAACCGCTGGTCGCGGAAATGACCGGCTACCGATCGAATGCAGTTGAAGCTGCCGGTGACATTGGTGTCGATGACGTCCCCCCAGGCTTGTTCTGAGAGCCTCCACAGGGCGCCATCGTGATGGATCCCGGCGTTGTTGACCAGATAATGGAGCCCGCCAAGCGTGGCCTTGGCACGGCTGACAAACGCCTCAACGTGTTCGAGAAGTCGAACGTCACACCGTTCGCTGTACACCTCAACCCCACAGGCCCGGATCGCCGTCTCGGTAAGCAACGCTTGCGCTGCAATGTCCCGCCCCGGCAGCGTGATATAGTTGAATGCGACGTTCACTCCCCGCCGGGCGAACTCCATCCCCACCGCGCGGCCCAGCCCAGACGCTCCACCGGTGACGATGGCCGTCTTGGCCCGCATTTCCTTGGCGTCCACAGGTTCGGGTTTAGGCTCAGCAACCGTTGATCCCGATTGCCGACTGGTCCGCTCGCCGCTGAACTGGGCTTTATAGGGTGCGCTGCTAATGGGCAAACCTCGTATTACAGAGTTTCCGAACGTACGTTCGGGGCAGCACGTCCGCAAATGAGACTCTTGCTGTCTCCGTGCCGGATCGCGTCATAGCTGTGCCGTTTCCGTCGCTCCGAGGCCTCGCCGAGCCCGAACCGACTTGAGGACGAGTGCCGCCTCGAACACCAGCCACAGCTCCAGCACAAAGATCGCTCCACCAACACCCAGCAGCAGAAGCTGGTTATCCGTGAAGTATCGAACCAGATTCAGCACCATCGCCCACGTTGTCATGAACAGGAGGAACGTCATTGGCACCACGGTTACCCAGATGGGACGCCGCAGACGGATCAGAAACAACGTGACGACCAGCAAACTGAGGCCCGCCGTGAGCTGATTGGTGGTGCCAAAAAGCGGCCAGAGGCGCATCCCCCCCGCACCACGATCGATTCCGAGGGCGAGAAGTGCGCAGCTGGTCACCGCGATGAGCGTGGGAATCCACCGGCCTTGAACGAACCTCACCCGATACTGGGTCCCAAGCTCCGAAATGATGTATCGCTGTAACCGCACGCCAGTGTCCATCGTCGTTGCCGCAAAACTGATCACGACGACGGCCGCGAAGATCACCGCAACGTCATGCGGAATCCGTAGCCCTTCAGCAATCACGCCGATTCCGTTGACGAACGCCGTGGTCGCCCCCGCGGATGCGCGCGCCCAGGTTCCATAGTGTTCGTGCCACCCATCGACTCCAGCGACCAGCGCAAACCCGGCGGTGGTGGCGAGAATCGATGTGAGCGCGAGAGTGCCCTCACCCAACGCACCGCCGTACCCCACGTATCGAGCCTCCGTCTCCTTGTTGAGTTGTTTGGAAGACGTGCCGGAGGCCACGAGCCCATGGAAACCGCTGATGGCGCCGCAGGCAATCGTGATGAACAGCAGCGGAAACCAGCTTGGCGCATCGCTCGGCAATTCACGGTTGACTGCGGGCGCAATGACTTCGGGATTGGTGATCAGGATGCCGGCGAAAACGATCCCCAGCGCCACGAAGAGTTGGTGGCGGTTGATATAGTCGCGCGGTTGGAGGAGCAACCACACCGGTAATACGCTCGCGATTCCAGCGTATATGAACAATACGATCACCCACCCCGCTCGGATTCCGTCCGTCGCGGCCGCTTGCGCCGCTGCCGCTTGATCATCCCCCGCAGCAGCCAACTGCGCCCCAGAAGGGCGAAAGCCCATGACGTCCGGCAACTCGAGCGGGACATACTGACCAATCCAAATGAGCACATAGAGGATGAACAGCGCTGCCAACGATGGCCAGAGAATACCGACACGGGTTCGATATATGAGCACGCCCACGACCACCGCCACTGCCAACGCTCCCCACACAGGGAGTACCGCACCCGGGTTGGCCATGAACAAGTTCGCGATCACAACGGCAAAGACTGCATTCACGAGCAACAGCAAGAAGAAAATGATCAGGAGGAACAGCACCCGAGCCCGGCTGCCGACCATCGATTCCGCCAACGTTCCCACCGACTGGCCCTTGTGTCGCGCCGAGATCCACAGCGTACCGAAGTCATGAACCGCGCCGGCAAAGATCGTTCCGAGCACGACCCACAAGAACGCTGGCAACCAGCCCCAGATGACCGCAATGGCAGGTCCCACGATGGGCGCCGCGCCGGCAACGGAGGTGAAATGGTGTCCAAACAGCACGTGCTTGTTTGTCGGCACGTAGTCCACGCCGTCTTCGAACTCGTGAGCCGGGGTCTGGAAGTCGGGATCGAGCTGGTAGATGCGCTTCGCGACGTAGCGGGAATACACCTGATACCCGGTGATGAACGCCAATAAGCCGACGACCAGCAGCGCGATGGAACTCACAGCCATTCTCCCTGGAGTGCGATGCCTAATGTAGGGCGCCGTGCACCGGGGGCGAAAGTGGCGACTGACTCGAGCTAGGTCGTGCGGCCGTCGAGCGGTAGCTGGGTAACCAGCTTGCGAAGGGCGTCAACTCCAAGAACATCGGTTGCACCGAGGGGAAGATAAAATATCGGGAACGCCGCAAAGGTGCGTTCGATGTCGTGGAGGTACTGCTGTTCGCGATGTCGGCGCCGTTCCAAGAAGTCTCCTTGCACTTCCGACGGGAGCACTCGATTCACCACGACACCGCCGACCGGGACCTGATACTTCTTGAGCAGTTTCACCGCCTTTGCGGTCTCGATAATCGGCAAACGCTCGGGGATCACGACGAATACGAAGGCAACCCGCGTCGCGTCGGTCAACGTCCGACGCGCGTGCTCGAATCGTACCTTGCGTTTGCGGAGGGCCTCCAGCACCGGGTCGGTTTGCGGGCGCTCATCTCCCGCGGCGGCGCCAGCTACATTGCGCCACATGCGCGAGAGGACATTGACCTTGTGACGCCGGCTGATCAGGCCACTCATCCACGCTCCCATCAACTCGGGAAGCGACAGCAGCCGCACGGTGTGCCCCGTCGGCGCCGTGTCAAAGACCACTCTGTCGTAGCGGCCCCGCGTCTCGTCGAGAATTCGCGCGAACCGATCGAACAGCGCTGCCTCTTCTGCACCGGGTGACACGCGGGCGATATCGATCTGTCGTTCCACTTCCTGCAGCAGTCGCGGCGCGGTGGACTCGACGAGCCGCTGTTTCACGTCCTGGATATATCGATCTGCCTCGCGTTCCGGGTCGATTTCGAGAGCCCACAGATTCGGCACGACCTCGAGCGGCTCGTCCGTCAGCGACGTCTCCAGCATGTCTCCAGTCGAGTGCGCGGGGTCTGTCGACACGAGCAGTGTCTTCCTGCGCCGATCCGCCGCCAGCAGAGCGTATCCGCACGCGAGCGTCGTCTTCCCCACTCCGCCCTTGCCGCCAAAGAACACGATCTCCCGGTCCGGAAATCTCGTCCCGTCACCCATCAACAACAACGAAACCCGTCTACGGGTGAGTGGGGCATCCCCATGCGGAGGTGCCACTCGTGAAACTGTTCAATCAGATCGGGATACAGCTCGAGCGTGTAAAACGCCACCGGATTGGGCGTACCCAGCAGGTCGGCAAAGCCGATCAGGAAAAAGAGATCCCGCTCGCGCAAGTACTCACGATGAATCGCCGCCCGGTAGGGGGCGACATAGAGACCTTCGTAGATCTCGCGGGCGGCCCGGATGCGACGCCTTATCCGAGACCAGATATTCCCGCCAGTTCTTCTCGTTGACACGCGACGCCGCCTTTGAGACCGAGCGTTGGCAAAAGTACACAGTACACAGCGCACAGCCAGGTCATGCGGGTAACCTAGCTTTTCCCTTCAACTACCATCACCTACCACCTACCACCTACCACCTATCACCTATCACCTATCACCTAATCCCATCCCCCACCGCATGAGACTCACGGGAAGCAACCCGTAGCCCAATAGGTCTTCGTGAAACTGCTTGCGTGAGTAGTCGGTACCGGCCGCACGGCGATAGGCGTCGTGCAATGACCAGATTTCACGACGGCCCACGGCGTACCCAACTTGATACGTCGGACTGGCGCAGTATCGGCGGATTTCCGCCTCGGCATTTCGCCGGTCGAAGTGTAGCCGGTCGACGAGCAAGGCCACCGCGTCGTCAAACGCCATTCCTTTCGTATGCAATCCCACGTCAGCCACGATACGAATGGCGCGCCACAGAAGCGCCACCTTTTGGAACAGCTGTTCCTGAAGCGTTCGATAGAATCCGGCTTCGCCCATCATCTCTTCGCAATAGAGCGCCCAACCTTCGACTGTCACTGGTGTGCCGATCACACCTCGTACGACACGCGGCTGCGTCTGGGCGTGCAAGAAATGGAGGTGATGGCCCGGGTACCCTTCGTGAAGCGCCGTGCAGGGAAGGTCGTGGGTGCAGTGATCTCGTAACATGCGTTCCGCCGCTTCGGGACCAAGGTCTTCGTCCGGCGGTGTAACGTAAAAGAGGCCGGTCTTGTCCACCGAGAACACCCCCGGAGGCTGGTACGCCGCGAACGGAATCAAGGAGCGCAGGAAACTGGGTGTCTCGACGACATCGAGCCGGCCCGGCGGCACGGCGACCAGATCATTCGCGGCGACGAAGTCGTGGGCGCGGTGCATCTCGGTGTCGTAGGCGCGAACGAGTTCGTCGGCCGTCGGATGCTCAGCGCGTAAGCGATCGACCACATCGTGCCAGTGGGCTCCCGGTTCGACCCGGCTGGCAAGGTCAACAACCTCTTGCTCGACGTCTTCCACTAACACTTGGCCGTAACGCCACAGCTCGGCGGCCGTCGTGTTCAGCGCGTGTTCGTGCTGGAGTCTGAAATTGAACGATCGCTCGCCGCACGCATAATCGTGATTGGCGTTCTCGAGCAGTTCGTCTTCGAGATGATCGGCAAACGACCGCATTGCATCCCTGGCTTTCTCGCACGTGTCATCGAAGCTCGAGTCGTCGGAGGGCCGCAACGCCGTTGCAACGTCATGCACCAGTGCAATGCCCGCCCTCGCAACGTCGAGCCCGGTCTCGACGAACACGCGCGGACAGTCCTCCATGGTACCAAGGGCGTCGTCGAAGAACGTGGGGATCTGGGCGAGGCGGCGCTCGGCGGCGGCGGCCCGATGTTCACGCGGCCGGTCCTGCCGAGCCAGGAGCAGATACAAGCCTTCGAGCGGGTGCGAAGCCCAGAACCCAGGATTTCTCTTGTAGTA
>JBFHWR010000056.1:0-15002 GCA_041599395.1 Gemmatimonadales bacterium
ATTGTCCCGGGTAGGCCCTCCCGCTCCATGATGTCTTTCACCGCAAGCGCCGCAGTGATGTTCACCGCTTGCCCGGCATTGTGCCCTTCTCCGTGCCCGGGAGCCCCTGGCACGATCGGAGCATGACACGCGACTCCGGGAAACTGGGACGCCTTGGGGATATCGTCGATGTCTGTGCCGAGCGAGATGACAGGTCTGCCCGACCCCCACGTGGCGACCCACGCCGTGGGGATGCCGGCGACGCCCTCCTCGACCGCAAAGCCGTGGTCCCGCAGCACCCGCACTAGATATCGCGACGTCTCGAACTCTTGAAACCCCAGCTCGGCAAAACTGAAGATCTGGTCGACCATCTGCTGGGTAAAGCGTTGTCGCTCATCGACGGCGCGAATGACATCCTCCTTGAGTCGGTCGAGCTGCTGCGTTTGGGCGCTGGAGTCGTGCGGCATCACCAAGACAACACCAGTCATCATCACGCTTGATATCCGAATCGACATGACGCCCTCCGAGCTTCGCTTTTCGGTGGTAGCCGCTTTGTCGGTGCTCTGAACATCCCGAAAGCGGATCATGCAAGGACCCGGTAAAATGGCCCGGGAATCGGAGCGCCGCGAGCACCGCCCGGATGCGGCAGGCCGATCCGGGAGCCGCCCGACTGCCGTTGCCTTATCTTATCTTCGGATTTCCTGGCCGCCCCGCATTGCCTCGAATTCAAGGAGACTCAAGTGCCTGTGGAGCTGAACGACAACCCGATTCCACCACCCCCGCCGCAACTGGTCGGTAACCACAGCAAGGTGATCCGCCACGGCGGCGACTTCACCTGGCAGGACATCCCGCTCGAGGGCTACAAGGCGACGACCGAGAGCTGGCGGGGTATTACGCGGCGCGAGCTCGCGGGTAAGCGCGGCGAATCACAGCGCTTTCATGTGCGATACTTCGAAATCGCCCCAGGGGGATACAGCACCCTGGAGAAGCACGAGCACGAACATGTTGTGATTCCAATCAGGGGAACCGGAGAGGCCCAGTTTGGCTGCTATATCTACAAGGTGGGATTTGGCGACGTCGTCTACGTTTCGCCGTTGGACCCGCACCAATTCCGAAACGCGGAAGCCGCTGCAGAACCGTTCGGGTTTCTCTGTATCGTGAACGCCGACCGGGACACTCCCCAATCGGTAGACGGTCTCGGGGCCTGCTACATCTGCGAGTAGGATCGCATCCGCCTAGAATTCCACGAGCGATCCGGAATGGATCACCTGGTTCCGCCCGGCCTGCTTCGAATGCCGGAGCGCATCTTCCGCCGCACTAATCAAGCCTTCGAGATCTGTCGCGCCATGCCCGAGTGTCGACGCGCCGGCGCTGATCGTAACCGAACGCTTTTCCCACGGAACGCGTTCGACTGCCTGCCGAAACCGTTCGGCGAGGAGATACGCGCCGTGCCTGGTCGTGCTGGGAAGTACGACCCCGAATGCTTCACCGCCAAATCGTCCAACGATATCCGTCGACCTGCTATTAGCATCCAGTAAGCGGGCGACTCTGCGGAGCACGTCGTCACCCGCCTCTCGTCCGTTTTCTTCATTGAACGCTGCAAATCCATCGAGATCGAGAAGCACGAGCGACAGGGGTGTATCATACCTCGACGCACGCTGAAACTCCTCCTCTAGCCGGGCCTCAAACGCCTCGCGATTCGTCACCCCCGTGAGTTCGTCCGTCGCCCGCCGTTCCAGTGCTTGCGTGTTGATGTGTTGGACATGTTTCTTGTAGGCCTCGATCTGGTCCTCATACCGCTCGAGAATCTCGAGGTTGTTACGCAACTCATCGATCACCCACCGGAGATCGAGCTGTCCCATCACCTGCTGCGCCAAGGCGCGGAGTGAAGCCCGGCGTGCTTTGTTTAATTCTCGCGGCACCTGATCCATGACGCACAGCGTCCCTAATGCCGCGCCGTCCATGGATACGATGGGCGCGCCCGCATAGAAGCAAATGTTTGGCGGGCGCGTTACCAGCGGAAGATCCTGAAAGCGCTCGTCCTCCCTCGCATCGGCCACGATCAACAGGTCCGACGGCTCGAAGATGGCATGTTGGCAGAACGAGTGTTCGCGCCGGATGTCATTGAGCTCGGTCCCAACCGCCGCCTTGAACCACTGACGCTCGCGATCAATCAACCCAATCAAGGCAATGGGCATGTCGGTGATGTCGGCAGCGAGACGAGCCAGGTCGTCGAACGCTTTCTCGGGTTCCGTATCGAGGATCTTGTAACGTTCCAGTGCTTCGATCCGCTCAGTCTCACTGTCAGGCAGCAGGATTCCCATGATCGTCTCGCTCGCTGTCAATCGCAGCCGTATCGCGTTAACGCCAAACCAAAGTACGGGCATCCGTTACTTCGGTGTCCCGAACTGGAGAATTGTAGTTCGAGCGGTGCGCGACTGATGTGAGGGAGATCACGGGTCTGGCAAGACGGAGATCACACCGGAGAAAACGCCCTTTCCCGCCGTATCGTCTGCGATGTTCAGGGTGGCGTGGGGTGGCAGTGCGTCTGGGAAGTATGAGATCGATTTGGACGACTTGTTCTACCGCAGAGATCGTGCTCCATCTTCTCTTCGCGCTCTCCGCGGTTTACGGGGTGGGAGGGGGGTGCCTCCGGTCCATATGAGACCGAACATACAGTCCGGTTGTTTGACCGCAGCGATGTGCAGAGAGTGAGATGGGGTGTGGCTGCCCTAATGACATCAAATGCTCTGCGACCGCAATCTTTCTCCCTGTCAAAGGACTACGACGAGGACAACCAGCGTCACCACGTACGCGGCCACCAATGACCAACCAACTGCTCGAAGGTTGCGCGGGTGAACGCGAAGGACACTGATTGCAGTTGCCGCGAGAGCAGACGGAAGCAGCGCGTAGACCACCGCTGGCACTACGAGGGCGTTAGACGCGGCAATCAGCCCGCCGCCAATCGCCGTCAGACCCAGCAACGGAGCGGCGGCAAGACTCCACGAATTGCCGGCTCCAGACTTGTGGTACGATTTGACCGCATGTACGGTTACGGTGCCGAGCGCAAAACTCACAAACCATACCGAACTCGCGGCCGCAGCCGCGGCCCAGGCAAGACTTCCTGCCACCGCCACGGGCATCAGGCCAGCGGAAAGCGCCCCGATAACCAGCAGCTCTCCCCACAGTGTCTTCTCGCGTCCGGCCATTACCGACGGAAGCAGCACTATCACGAGCCCCAACGGCACCAGCGCGGCGCGTCTGGCTGTCGCCGACGTGGACAGCAGTGCGGTAACCCCCGTTGCGCCGATCAATGCGGTCAGGACCGTAACCCTGGTCTTCGCGCGTGCCGCATGCTGACTCTGGAGCCGCTTTCCCCGACGTCCGGCGAGAACGGCGAACGGCTCGTGGATGAGCACGCCAAGAACGATGGTGGCGGCGAACGCGGCCGACGCGACCCCGATGCCGCCGAGCAGGACGGCCGTAGCGATCGGAAACGCGAGCTCGGCGTAGACACCGTGTTCGCGGGGCAACAATGATGCGGATCGAGACATGCGCGGTCGGTGAGCGGCGGTGCGCGCTGGGTTACGCGAGGGGGATCGCCGGTCTAGGACTTCGGCAACTCCTTGTTCGGATCGACAAACGGTTTGGGTACCACTACGGTCGGAGCGTCGCCCAGCGGCGTCTCGGTGGTGAACGCCGTTCCCAGCGACGCGTGCTCAATCGTCACCATGGCGTAGCCAATGTTCTTTTCCAGGCGCGGGGAGTACACGGCCGATGTCACGTGACCGATGTGGTTCCCGTTCCTCCGTACCGGCCAGCGGGTCATATTGAGATCGAGCGGCGCAGCTTCGATCTCGATTCCCACCAGCTTCCGATCGACACCTTTCGCCGCGACGCGCGTCAGCGCTTCTCTGCCGATGAAATCTGCTTCCTGTTTCAGGTTGACCTGCCACTCGAGCCCCACATGGAACGGATTGTCTTGCAGCGTCATGTCAATGCCGTGATTGAGTATTCCGGCTTCGATCCGGCGCACATCCGACGGCCCGGTGGCCGCGAGGTTGTGTGGTCGCCCCGCCTCGAGAACCCGGTTCCAAAGCTCGGTCCCACGGCTCCCGTCGCGCAGATAAATCTCATAGCCGATTTCACCGCTCCAGCCCGTCCTCGTCACGACCACGGGGATGCCGTCCAGCTCAGTTTCGATGAAGTGGTAGTACGGAAGGTCGAGGACCGCGTCCCCAAACAACGCCTGTACCACTGGCTTCGCCTTCGGACCTTGAATCTGCAAGGGCGAGACATCGGGCTCACGGATCTCCACGTCCAGCCCGGATTCATACGCCACGCCCTTTGCCCAGAGCAGGACGTCGCTATCCGCAAGTGCAAGCCAGAAGTGATTCTCACCCAGGCGGAGGAGCACCGGATCGTTGATGATGCCGCCGTCTTCAGCAGTGATGACCACGTACTTTCCCTGACCGACTTTGCATTTGGTCAGATCGCGCGGCGTGAGCAGATTCGTCAAGGCAAACGCGTCTGGCCCGGTGATCTCAACCTGCCGCTCCACTGCCACGTCCCAAACGGTCACGTCATTCAACAGCCTCCAGTACTCTTGCTCGAGATCAGCATAGCCGATGGGGAGAAACATGTGATTGTAAACCGTGTAACCCCAGCAACCGGCATCGAGCGTTGCGTCAAAAAACGGTGATCGGCGCACGCGCGCACCTCGTTGCACCAGGGACATGTCGAACGTTGCGGCCATGTATCCGTTCCTCTTTCTGAATACGGTGGTTAGCAGGACCGGCCCGAACCGCACCTATGAGCCGTTTAACCAGGATGCAAAGTGCAGAGCGCAATGTAAAACGTGCAGTACCCCTAACTCCTACCTCCTCACTCCTCACTCCTATCACCCGTTACCTAACGGGCTCCCCAACCAACTGACCGATCCGGCTTTTCGCACTGGCAACCATGGGCTGCAATTCCGGGTCGGCGTTCTCCCACAAATCTACAAACGCGGCAAGATGCTCGATGGCTTTCACCGTGTCACCCAGCGCGAGGTATGCCCTTCCAGCACGCTCGTGCGCCAACGGGCGCAACGGGCCATACGTGCCCATGTGCAGGAAACTGAGACGATACGTCCCGGCAACGGTGTCGTACTGCGCGGCGGCTTCCGCCACACGTCCAACGGCCGCGTATGCGTCGGCAAGGAGAATCCTCGATGGGCCGCCGAGCAGACCGTAATCGCGCGCACGTGCTGCGGCCAGCAGCGAGAGCACTTCATCGGGTTCCTCGTCCGCGAGGGCAAGGATTGCCCGCACGTGTTCGCCAATCCCGCTCGGCTGGAAGTCTTCCGCCCGGCGAAGTGAATCTATGCTCGCCAGCACACCATGCGCCGCGTCAGCTTCGCCGGCGAGAGCGTATCCAGTGGAGATAAACCCCAACGCCAGGTGGTGGAAGTACGGAGACGTTCCCAGCCCGCCGGGATCGGGGGTTCTCCGCACGTTCGCGAGCGCGCGGTCCGGCATCCCCGCTGCAAAGGCTGCGTACTCCGCCACCAGCAGTGGTAGATATTGGAACACGTCCGATCCGGCTTCGGCAGATAACACGACAGCCGTGTCGGCAAGGGCGAGTGCCGACCCCAGGTGCCCCCGCATTGACTCGAGCGAAGCGAGCATCCAGCGGCCGTAGCTGCGGGGAAACGGCGCAGCATGGTTTGCCATATCGAAGGCGATACTGTCAACCCGCTCGAAGTCACCAGCATAGAGGGCGTTCCCTGCCATGGTCTGCCACGTCTGCCAGGTGTTGGGATACTCCTCCAGCATCGTCTTCAGCGTCGAGTCGGCCAGCGCGTGCTGGCCGAGAGTGCGTGCAGCGCTTGCAAGGTTCAACAGGGTCACGACACTCGGTCCGATGTCTGTGGCTCGGCGATAGAGCGCGAGAGCGTCCTGGTAGCGGCCCATGCGCTCATAGATGTCCCCAAGGTTGTTCAAGCCTATCGGGTGATTTGGGTACCGGTCGAGCAACCGCGTGTAGTAATACGCCGCTGAATCCAGCCGTCCGCGGTATGCGTGGAACGACGATCCGATGAGATAACGCTCGCGCGGCGAAAGGCGATTACTATGCCGGTAGGCTCTGGCGATATTCGACTGCGCCGCTCCCACATTCCCCATGTTTCCGTGGTAGATGCCGAGTGAACGGTAGGCGGACGCGAACGTCGAGTCGATTTCGACCGCTTGCTGTAACAAGGAGACCGCCTGCTCCAGGTTTCCTCGATGGGCCAGATCAGTGGCGCGCGCGGAGAATTCCAGCGCTGCGAGGGATGCGGTTGTCACCTGCGGTAGTGGTTCACTTCTAGCAAGACTTCTCAGTGACTCTCCGAGATGGCGACGCGTCAAGCGGGCGAGCCGCTCAACGGCGCCCAGGACGGCGTCGTCGTCATCCGCCGTTTCGCGCAACCGGACCGCCACCTCTTCCGTTGCCGGTTCGACGATCTGGGCGGTTAGCTGGTATCCGCTCCCGAGTGCTATCACCCGGCCGGACACCACGGCGCGATATCCTTCGCGTCGGGCAATCTCGACGGCAACGGCGGCGTCTACTGCAGCCGTGTCGGGCAGACGCATCCGCTCCATCACGTCACCCAGATCAGCTCGTTCGACGACGTTGACGTAGTTTGACTGATCGAGATCGGTCTCGACTGCCTCGCGAATCGCCAACCCGAGGTCGGCTTGTTCCGTTTCATTGATGAAGTCCGCGACAAGCACCCTGTCTTGGGCGTCAAAGAAACTCGCGGCAGCAGGCGAGACAATCCACGACACACGGCCGCCCGTGGCAAAGAATCCGGCGATCAAAACGAGCACAAGGGCGGCGACGGCAGCGAAGACCAGTCGCGGAGTGCGCCGGGGGGCAACCGTAAGCGCCTCTGCAAACGCCGGGGCCGTGGGGAATCGGTCGGCCGGGACTCTGGCAAGTGCTTTGACGACTGCTCTGTCCAACGCATCTGGTAGCGTCTCCCGCACGGTTTTCAAGCTCGGGACCGTGTCCGTGACCTTCCGGGCCAGGATTGCCTGAGGAGTAGAACCGGTAAACGGAGCATCCCCTGCCAGCATCTCGTACAGCACGCACGCGAGGCTATAGACGTCGCTGCGAGCGTCGAGCGGCTCGCCGGTGGCTTGTTCCGGACTCATATAGGCCGGCGTGCCCACCGTGAGCCCTGTCTCGGTGAGCCGCTCGCCGGCCGCCTCACTCACGGCCCGGGCTATGCCGAAGTCACTCACCACGGCGTGGCCGGCTTCAAAGAGGATGTTTTCAGGTTTGATGTCTCGATGGATCACGCCGTGCTCGTGCGCATAACCCAAAGCGTCGGCCACTTCTGTCGTAATCCGTAGCGCATCGTCGATCGGAAGTTGCTTCTCTGAATTCAGTCGCGCTCTGAGCGTTTCGCCCTCCACGTACGGCATGACGTAGTAGAGCACTCCGTTGGCCTCACCGGAATCGATCAGCATGAGGATGTGGGGGTGGGTGAGCTTGGCGGTAATCTGGATTTCCCGCAAAAAACGGTCTGGGCCCAAGGACGCGGCCAGCTCGGGCCGGAGGACCTTGAGGGCGACCGCGCGGTCGTGCTTCAGATCCCGCGCGAGGTACACGACGGCCATGCCCCCGTGTCCCAATTCACGCTCGATGGCATAACGCTCCGCCAAGTCGGCCTGCAGTTGCTCACGCTGATCGCTCATTGCTTCAGTACCGGCGGCCCCTCCGGAGGTCGAATGTAGCAGTGGCGGCACCTGACAGTCGGGCCGACGGCGCCCCTGGCTGCGACGTGCATCGCCGTCGTCCGCGTCTCGAAAGCTCGCGCCCGTATCTTAGCGTCGAGCGTGACGTTGGCTCAAGCGCCTCGGTCGGGCCAATCGGGCAATCGCGCCCCAATCTGCATTGCCTTAGGGCACTACGAGAACTGCGCGTTACGGGTTTTGAGCGAAGCTGGTCGACTGTCGGGGGCTCGGGTGGGTACCCGAGATGAGTCGCTTACGCCGCGGACGCGGCGGAGCGCGAAAGCGTGTGAGCCTGTGAAACCGTGTTTCGTCCCGCCCGTTTGGAGTGATACAGCGCCTTGTCTGCGGCTGCGACCAAGGACACGACGTCCGGAATATCGCTGGTGAGAGTTGAGACGCCGACGCTGACCGTGATCGGCCGGTGCTTCCAAGCCGCGGCCTCGATGGCCTGACGAAACCGCTCGCCGAGGATGAACGCTCCACCGGTGTTGGTGTTGGGGAGGATCACGGCAAACTCTTCACCGCCATAGCGCACCGCAATGTCGCTCACGCGGCCGTGATGCTCGATCAGCTGCGCTACCTGCCGGAGAACCGCGTCCCCCGCAACGTGACCGTACGCGTCATTGAAGGCCTTGAAGGCGTCGATGTCGAGCATCGCCAGAGAAAGGGGGGCGCCATGCCTCAGCGATCGCTGAAACTCCTCTTCCAAGCGGCGCTCAAACACGTAGCGATTGGTCAACCCCGTCAGTTTGTCCGTGGCTCGCTGCTGTTCGAGCTGGGCATTGGCTTCTTCGAGCTGCCGCTGATACTCCTCGAGCTGCTGCTGATAGGCCTCTCGCGCCGCAATGAACTCCTGTTGCTCGTGAACGATCCTCCGGAGCTCGAGCTGCGCGATGACCTGCCGCGACAGCGCTTTCAGCGCGTCTCGTTGTGCGCGTGTCAGATCGCGCGGCTCACGGTCAATGACGCACAGCGTGCCCAGCGCCATCCCGTCGGAAGTGACCAATGGCGCGCCGGCATAGAACCGAATATTGGGATCGCTGGTCACGAGCGGGTTGGCGGCGAATCGCTGGTCCGCTTGCGCATCCGGAACGATCAACACCTCAGCGGGATTCAGAATAGCGTGCTGGCAGAACGCCTGTTCGCGAGGCGTTTGGGATGCGTCGAGACCGACCTTCGACTTGAACCATTGTCGCTGAGCATCGATCAAGCTCACCAGCGCAATCGGCGTCCCGGCAATCTGAGAAGCAACGAACGTGATGTCGTCGTAGGCCAATTCAGGAGGTGTATCGAGAATCCGGTACCCGTGGAGGGCGCCTAGTCGCGCAACTTCGTTTTCCGGAAGGATGATGTCCATACGCCCTTAACTGCGGCCGAGAGCCGTCCCCACCGTTGAGGAAACATGGCAAACTGTGGCCCCGACTCACTTTTGGCTGCGACACAGCTCACCAATTGCCCGGACTCCACGTCACGTACGAGCTTACGAGATGGTGGAAGCCCACGATTCAGACGGCGAAAGGCGTACTGCTCGTAGGGTTAGGAGAATTGCCACCCGTTTGTGTCACGACGCGCCAACCGAATCAACGCCGGCGGCCTGCCGAAGATTCTCTCCGCCACACCCCGATGACACCGCAAAACTCGGCGTCGCGGCCCGACTTCAACGCAGCCGGCACGAGCGTCGGGGTGTAGATCTCTATACCAACGAGGGTTGCAGGTAGGAATGCGAGGTCCGGTCCAGTCGCACCTGCCTCGTCAACGGAGCCCCACCACCGCCCGTCCACGAACAAGACCGGCGGGCAGTCACTGCCCGGCTCCAGGCGTTGTCTTGCACCGACCTCCCGCCCCTCGACGCGGGACCCGAACAGGCGCACAGTCAGGTAATTCGTATCGTTTGGTAGGGCGACGATCCTGACGCTTTCCACGTTGAGCAAAAGATCGGTGAATCGGCTTCCGCCACGAGCGCTGATCTCCTCCTCGGTCAAAAACACGCCTTCACCAAGCGCACGCCGTTGATGAAACACCGCCAACGCGCTGGATCCGCCTTCCCGGAACAGCCGAACATCCAGATTGACGCTCGCACCTTCCCGCAGCTCCACCGGCGGCGAATTCCACGTCTCAAATCCGGACCCGCCGACTCGAAGCGTGCAGCTTCCTGGCTGTGGCGCGATGAGAGCGAACGAGCCGTCGAGCTCGGTGAGCGTACCGCGAACGATCGTCCCGGCTTTATCCAGGAGCACGACCGATGCGTCGGCTAACGGCCGTCCGGATGTCGCGTCGAATACCTTGCCGGTGACTTGCTGCCCGGCGAGCACCCGCGGAACGAGTGAGAACAGAGATACAGCAAGCACGCCTACGAGGAATGTCGCCTGCATTGGGACCCTCCTGCACTGCTTTTGCTGCCACGGACCTCTGCCTCCGCCGTACTCAGCCGGGGCTGTAATGTAAGGGCTATCAGGAAAGCCTACAGCGTTCGTCGTGAGAGTCAGTAGTAAGTGGTCAGTAGTGAGTGGTGCAAGGATGGACGAATCATCACACGCACATCGCCGACTAGTGACTCCGAGGCTCAACGCCCATTCCCGACTCCCGAGAACGAATGCATGCACCAGTCACCACTCACCTACTCACCATTCCCTACTCCGGCAACGCCAGCGCAATCAATTCAGCCTCGACCCCCGGTCCCGCAACCGCCAGCACGATGTACTGTTTCCCCTCGTGCAAGTACGACATGGGCGCCGTATTCGTGGTCGCCGGGAGTTCGATCCGCGTAATCTCGTCACCCGTCAACTTATCGACCACATGCAGCAGCGGTTCCTGCCCGCGCCCTTCGCCATAAAACAGGAGTGTCTTACTGGTCAGGATGTTCGCATGCGCGCGTTTGCCGGTGTTTGGCAGGTTCACCCCCTGGAGCGCCGGGTGGCTCCTCACAGACTCGGGTGTGTCCCCGTTTGGAATCCGCCAGAGCTGGTCTCCGGTCTTGAGATCGATTGCTGTGATCGCTCCGTACGGTGGTTTGAGAAGCGGGAGACCTTGCGGCCCTCGGATTCCGCCGGGCCCCATCGAGACGTATGTCGCGTTGCTGGTGCATTCCTCTTCAACCGGAGGGGGGCATCTGGGTGAGCTGCGCCGCGACTCCCCTCCGGGCACCAACGAAATCACCGTGTGACCCCGTTGCGATGCGACGTAGAGGATCCCGGTCTCCGGATCGACCGACGAGCCCCCCGGGATGTTGGCCCCACCGTTCGCGCCGGGAGCGTGGAACGCCCCCTGCGTCCCGTCCGACCCATGACGAAGAGATGGGGGGTTGAACATCGGCCCGAAGCGGTAGCGCCGAGCGAGTTCCAAGGCCTGCGCCCGAAGTTCGGGGGTGAAATCGATCAAGTCGTCCTCCATTACCCCTTGGTGCTCGAACGGAGGCGGCTTCGTGACGAACGGCTGCGTCGGCCACGTACGCTCTCCAGGCACATCCGTTTGGGGCACCGGCCGCTCCTCAATGGGCCACACCGGCTCTCCGGTTTCCCGGTTGAACACGTACGCCCAGCCCTGCTTGGTCGTCTCGACGACCATTGGCACGCGCCTCCCCGCGACCATGACGTCCACGACTTTGGGCGCATTAGGATTGTCATAGTTCCACACGTCGTGGTGGACCATCTGAAAATGCCAGACACGTTCACCCGTCTGCGCATTCAACGCGATGATGCTCGTGCCGTAGAGGTTCATCCCCAGCCGGTCCCCGCCGTAGTAGTCGTTGGTCGGGGTGTCGGTGGGAATGAACACCAAGTTTCGTTCGGAGTCCGCCGACAGCGGCGCCCATGCTGAGACATTGCCGGTATACTTCCAGGAATCATTCTCCCACGTATCATTCCCCCACTCACCTTCTTGCGGCACGACGTGGAATGTCCACACGAGCATGCCTGTTTTTGCATCGTAACCCCGGATATGCCCTGGAATGTTCTCTTTCTTTCGCGGATAGTACCCGCGATCGTGGGAGTTCCCGACGACGATGACGCCGTTGACGACAATCGGTGGTGAAGACGCCGTAATATCCCCGTGTGCAAGCGTACCACTGTCCGGATGCACGGCGTAGTTGCCCAGACCCAGGTGGAGATCCACGATCCCGTTCAGACCGAAATGGGGTAACGGCTGTCCGGTTTCCGCATCGAGCGCAACCAGGTAATACCCCGGGGTGATCGTATACACCACGCCCCGCCCATCGACCTCGGCGTACGCCACGGCTTTGCCGTAATTCTTGCGCGTGGACGTCTGCCAGCGCGGGTTGTCTCTCATTCGCCACATCCAGAGCGTCTCGCCGGTCGCTGGATCGATCGCCACGACCGCGCGGCGCTGACCCGCAACCGTATAGAGCTTGTCACGGACTTTGATCGGTGTCGCGCGATAGATGAAGTCCGGCTCGGGCCCGAAGTTCGCGGCCTTCCATCGCCAGACAACTTCGAGACCGGAGACGTTGTCTCGATTGATCTGATCGAGCGGCGAGTAGCGGCTGCTGCCCTCATCTCCGCCCCAATACCGCCAGTCCCCGTTCTCCGTGCCCCGCCGTTGAGCCGCTGCCGGGTGCGCCCAGGCAAGTAGCAGGGCGCCGGCTACGGAGATCACAATCAGTCCGCGGGTCCGTACCATCACTCTCTCCATTCGATGATGATTCTGTCCAGGATGTGTTTCTTTGACTTCAGCTCGGTCGACCCTGCCGGGAGACCGTTCATCGCAAAGATGTAGGCGACCACGTCGGCGTACTCCCGTTCCCCGAGCCCGCCAGGACGGTCTTCCGGCATCGTCGTGCTGATCAGGTCGTAGAGGGCGGACACCGTAGCGCCGTTCCACGACTCGAGAAACGTCCCCGCAAACCACTCCGGGATGTGGCAGGCAATGCACACGTCGTTGTACACCCGTTTTCCACGTTCCGCCTGCTCCACGGTATACACGCTGTCTCGCACGGAACCGGACTCGTCTGTCTGAGCTCGAGCGGCAGGCCCCAGCACGAGCGAACCCAGAACCAGGACAGAAGCCCTTACAACCGTTTGCATGGTTGAAAGCTGTATGTGCGACTCGGCAGACGCCAGTAACCCCTGTTTGACTCGCGTCACCACTCCACTGGCAACGACGCGATTCGACCCCGCCAGCGCCAGTTTGCGTAGTTCAACCCAAGTTCGTCAGCCACAGCGTAACAAACGCGGCGTAAAACACCGCTGTGGCAACCAACGCGATCCGCCGCCACAGCGGCGGCCGCAGCTTATCCGGCAGCAGCGTCGTATTGATGTACAGAAGATGCAGGGACGCGACCACGAACACGATCCCGGCCATGTTCGCTCCCAACTGCAGCAGGACAATTGGCTGTGTGAGCCGCAAGGCAATCACTCCCCACATCACGACCGCGGCAAGGACGCCGTAGTAGACCAACCGCACGTCCACACCCACACCGCGCAACCGCCGGCTTCCGGTCCACAGGATGTCCGTGATGGCACGTGTGACACCGTCCAGAATGTCGAGCTGCGTTTTGAAGAGAATCCACGCGCCAAGCAGAGCCACGATACCGCCAATCAGTGCGCCGCGACTCGTGACCAAGGCTTCGGCAAGTGCGGCTGCGATACCGAGACCGCGAATGTCCGTCCCTGGCGGAATGAAGGAGATGTAGAGCAGTGCCGGCAACGCCATGCCGAGCATGGCTCCGACGAAATACACGCCCCATTGATCCGCTCGGACGATTCGCCACCAGCCCCGCCATCGTTCCATGGCGTCCGGGGTGGTAGCGAAAATGAACCCGGTGTGTTTGAGGTCGACACGCGTCCCACCCACAGCCGCCGGAATGTAGCCCACCTTGCCGGCCATCCCATATCCTTTGTCGCGCGCCCAGCTGGAAAGCGTGACGTTGATCATGCCGCCCGCTCCCGAGTACGCCGCGAAGGCGCCGATCAAAAAGAAATCCGCCCCGCGGGGAATGAATACAAACCGATCGGTGCTGACGTCGAATCCAACAAAACCGGCCGCAGTCGCGATCCACGTTTCGGGGGCGACGAACGCGACTGCGAGCAGGAAGAACCCACTCAGAATGGCAACCACAAGCACCCAGTTGAGAATCTCCAGCGTTCGCTCGATGCGTCTGCCAACGAGCAGGATCGCGACGCAAACGAGGAATGTCAGCACCCCTATGACGTAGACGAGATTTTCATCGGCCGGGCCCGCCAGCCGTCTCGCACCAAGAAAGAAAATCGAGCCCGCGGCGGCGCCGGCCCATCCCGGCCAGCCCACTTGCAGGATATAAAGCAGCGAGTACACCCACGCCCATAGCGTCGAATGCGGCCGCGTACGCATGAAACCGGTGATTGCCGACTCACCGGTTGCCAACGTGTACCGCATTAACTCGGTGTTGAATACCGTTTGCAGAAACGCGGCAATGCTCGTCACCCAAAGCAGCGTGGCGCCGTACCGCACGAACGCGGCGGGGCCAAGCAAGAACTCGCCGCTCCCGATCGAGGCTCCCAGCACGATCACCCCGGGGCCGACCGTGCCGATCCACGCCAGACCGCGAGGCTGCGGCGCGTGCGGAAGCTCTGCAACGCTCCAGGGCTCGAGACCCGATCGGGACTCGCGGGTGACCGGAGGGGGCTTCATCGACGTATTCGGTCGGTTGGACACGAGAGACCCGATGGCTGAGTGCGCGAAGAAATTAGACGGGATTGGCGCAGGCGGCTAGGATAGGAGTTGAGACCTAGGAAATACGCGTGTTCGGTGCTAGGTGTTAGGTGTTGTAGGTCTTAGGTCTTAGGTCTTGGGTCTTAGGTCTTGGGTGTTAGGTGTGAGGTGTTTGGATCTCGGTGTTGAATGTTGGAGGTTGGGACGTTGGATGTTGAAGAGGGGAGAGCGCAGTGGAGGAACCAAATGTGACAGCGTCCCGCCAGAATCGCCGTCCGACGGTCGCGCTATTCGTCACCTGCATGGTCGATGCGCTCTACCCACACGTGGGCCTGGCCGCTGCAGAGGTGTTGGAGCGGTACGGCGCCCACGTCGTGGTTCCGTCCGACCAGACGTGTTGCGGTCAACCGGCCTTCAACGCCGGCTATCGCGCCGACGCACGGGCAGTGGCACAGCACTTCATCGACGTGTTTTGGCCATTGATCGATCGGGGCGAGGCACAGGCCATCGTTGCGCCGAGCGGCAGCTGCATTGCGATGGTGAAACACGGGTACGAGATGCTGTTCGAACGCGAACCGGACGAGCGGGGCCGCCGGCGCGCAGCCGCACTTGCTC
>JBFHWR010000057.1:0-14972 GCA_041599395.1 Gemmatimonadales bacterium
GCAAACTTTATAAAGGAAAAAAGCCCTGCGAGCGCTTGAGGCGCATTGAGGTCGTCATCAAGCGCCGTGCTGAACCGCTCCAGGAAATCTGGAATCGGGTCATCGGCGGCCTCACTGGTCGGCTCCGTCACGGCTCGGGCTCGCCCACGAGGTCCAGCTGTTGCAGAACCCTGCTTGCCACCGGCGGCCTCGAGCAACCGCCGCCGGAACTCGCCCAACCGGCGGACTCCTTCCGCGGCCCCCGCAAGCGCCTCGTCCGTGTAGTTCAGCTTTTGCCGGTAGTGCGTCTGGAAAGTCAGCAGGCGGAACGCGGCCGCGTCCACGCCTTCCTCCCGCAGGTCCCGCGCGGTCAGGATGTTGCCGAAGCGCTTGGACATCTTCGTGCCGGAGACGTTCAGGAATTCCCCGTGCACCCAGTGGCGGACGAACGGCTTGCCGGTTGCGCCCTCAGACTGCGCGATCTCGTTCTCGTGGTGCGGAAAGATCAGGTCCACGGCGCCCGTGTGAATATCCACCGTCCGGACGTGGAACCGGGACTCGACTTCTCGCAGTGCCATTGCCGAGCACTCCAGGTGCCAGCCGGGCCGGCCACGGCCGAACGGGGCGTCCCAGGCGGCCCCAACCGACTCATCTTCAGGAGTCGCCGCCTTCCACAGGGCAAAGTCGCGCGCATCCTCTTTGGAATACTCGTCGCTCGCCACTCGCACCCCGGACTTGAGCGCGCTTTTCTCCACGCGCGCGAGGCGCCCGTAGCTGGAAAACCGATCCACGGCGAAATAGACCGAGCCGTCTTCGCTCCGATACGCCAATCCCCGGTCGAGCAGCGTCGTCACCAGCTCGACCATCGGGCCGATGTATCCGGTCGCACGCGGGTACACGTCTGCCGCTTTGATACGGAGGTAGTCCCGGTCCTCGAAAAACGCCTGCGCAAAGGGTTCCGTGTGTGCGGCGACGGAGGTGCCTGCCCCGGCCGCCGCGGTGATCGTGCGATCATCCACATCGGTGAGATTCATGACGTGGAAGACGTCGTACCCTGAGTATTCCAAATAGCGGCGCAGCAGATCGACAAACAGAAACGTTCGGAAATTCCCGATATGCGCGTAGTTCCACACGGTCGGTCCACAGGCGTAGAACGTGACGCGAGGAGGATTGAGGGGTTCGAACGGTTCGACCGTTCGCGTGAGGGTGTTGTAGAGGCGGAGTCCCCTGGCCGTCTGCTCACCCACCGTGCGCCAGGCCGTCCTCCTTGGCATCCTCAGGCCGCTCGTCGATCACCTCGGCTTCGGACACGCCGTCGTCGCCCGCGCCGAGTTGCGGGCGGTCCGCAGACTCGCCGGCTCCGAGCAGTCCCATCTTCTTCTTGAGCTCGAGAAGCTGCTGATCCGCGCTCCCATGGAATTCGAGCGCTTCGAATTCTTCCATCAGCAAATCGCCCGACAGGTCTTGCGACAGCTCAGCGGCCGCCAACGCCTTGCGCTCGCTCTCCTCGATTTTTTCGGTCATGCGCTCGAAGCTCTCGAACGCGCTCTTGTCGCCGAGCGCGCTCATCGTCTCCTGAATTCGACCCTGCGCTTCGGCACGTTTTTGACGGGCCACGAGGATGTTCTTCTTGCGGCGCGCTTCATCAATTTTGTCGGCGAGCTGACGGAGCGACACCTTCAATTGCTCGGTCTCGTTGCGCTGACGAGCCCAAGTTTCATGGAGCTGTTGGGCACTCTGCACGTGTTCGCTCTGCCGGAGCAGCGCCTGCTTCGCCAGCTCATCCCGCCCTTCCTGCACGGCCAGCATCGCCCGGCGTTCCCAGTCTTCGGCTTGCTTGCGCTCCTTCTCCACCTGGGAGTGGAGTTTCTTCTCGTCGGCGATCGCGCCGGCCACTTCCTGTTTCGCCTTGGAGAGCTGTGTCCGCATATCATCGATGGCTTGATTGAGCACCTTCTCCGGGTTTTCAGCCCGCGATATCAAGTCATTGATGTTCGATTTGAGTAGCGTCCTGATTCGCTGCAAAATGCCCATTGTGGCTCACCTCTCCTCGGCGAAACGGCGTCGATCGTTCCGCTTAAGATCTCCTGATTTCACGACTTCCGCTACGGTGACCGCGGCCCGGCAGGCCACTGCCAGCATTACGCTGGGCCAACCGTAATTGTTTCAGCGAGAAACGCAACCGGTTCCCGCTACTCGGTCGCCCCGTCGTGACGCGACGATTCCGGCAATCCGGGCGCATTCTTGCGTTGCGTCAGGAGCCGTTCGGCGAAGTCTACCCGCTCCTGTACCTCCGACAACTCCCGGCGCACCGACTCCAAATCGTCGAGCATCGCAAGCTGTGTCTCGCGCAGCTGCTCGACCACCTCGCTCGGTTCGCTCGCTTTGCGGCTGATTCTCTCCGCAATCGCGCGGCCGATCGGGGAAATGCTCAACGCAAATAACGTCCCACCGCCAAATATGAGCGTCACCGCAATGATGTCTTCCATCGCACCGTCAATCCGACCCGGCCTTGAGCTGGTCCCGCTGCCGAGTAAGCAGGCGTTCGGCGAACTCCACGCGCTCTTCCAGCTCCCCAATCTGCAGGCGCATGTCGTCGCTCCCTTCGATCAGCAACCGCAGCCGCTCAACTTCCTCCCGGATGCGAGCGAGTTCGGCACTGCCGGCCTTGCCGCCCTTGCGTTCGAGATGCCCGTTGATGATGCGAAGGATCTGCCATCCAAAGAACGTGGCCATCCCCATGCCAAGAATCGGGAAGACCACCTGTTGGACCCAAACGAAATCGAACACTCGCGCCTCCTTGGACCCCTGTCGTCGCGTACCTCAAGGCCCGAAGCCCCAAACAGCGCCTCAATGGCATAATACAATAACGCGGAGCCCTTTCCTCGCGAGGCCGAGGTTCAGCGCAACGCCTCAGCGAGATACGTCCCGGAGTGCGACTCGTCGGTGGCGGCCACCAGCTCGGGCGGGCCCGCCGCCATGACCCGGCCGCCATGGTCTCCTCCTTCGGGTCCAAGATCGATGACCCAGTCCGCCGTCTTCACCACCTCAAGGTTGTGCTCGATCACCACGACCGTGTTGCCTTTGTCCACGAGGCGATGAAGCACATCGAGCAGCAATCGGACATCCTCGAAGTGCAACCCCGTGGTGGGTTCGTCCAGGATGTACAGCGTGCGGCCGGTATCCCGCTTGCTCAATTCCGTCGCCAGCTTCACCCGCTGCGCTTCCCCTCCGGACAGGGTGGTCGCGCTCTGTCCGAGGTGGATGTACCCAAGTCCGACGTCGTTCAAGAGCTCGAGCCGGTTGGCAATCCGCGGTTGGTGCTCGAAAACTTCGAGTGCCTCCGCCACGGTCAGATCGAGCACGTCGGCGATTGACCGCCCCTTGTACCGAACCTCGATGGTTTCCCGATTGTAGCGACGTCCCTTGCACACGTCACACGAGACGTACACGTCCGGAAGAAAGTGCATTTCGATCTTGACCAGCCCGTCACCCTGACACGATTCACACCGACCCCCTTTGACGTTGAACGAAAACCGACCGGGACCGTAACCGCGGATCTTGGACTCGGCGAGCTGCGCGTAGAGTTCGCGGATGGGCGTGAACACGCCGGTGTACGTCGCGGGATTCGAGCGCGGCGTGCGCCCAATAGGGCTCTGATCGATGTCCAGCACCTTGTCCAGATGCTCTACGCCCTGCAATCCACCATGGGTTCCGGGTAGGACCTTCGACCCGTAAAACCGGCGGGCCAGAGCCCGATAGAGGATGTCGGTGGCAAGCGTCGACTTCCCCGACCCGGACACGCCAGTGACCGCGACGAATAATCCCAGAGGGAACATGACATCGATATCCTGCAAATTGTGCTGCCGCGCGCCGAGCACGTGGAGAACTCGCTCTGGATTCACGACCCGACGCGTGGGTGGAACGGCAATGCGGAGTTCCTTGCGCAAGTAGCGGCCTGTGAGCGAGGACTCGTGTTGCACGACGTCTCGCACGGACCCCTCGGCGATGACCTGGCCGCCGTCTCTCCCCGCTCGGGGGCCGAGATCGATCACGTGATCCGCGGCCCGAATCGTTTCCTCGTCGTGCTCCACCACGAGCACGGTGTTGCCAAGGTCTTTGAGGCCGCGGAGCGTGTTCAACAGACGGGCGTTGTCACGCGGGTGTAACCCAACCGAAGGCTCGTCGAGCACGTAGAGCACGCCCACGAGCCGGCTCCCGACCTGCGTGGCCAAGCGAATGCGCTGAGCCTCGCCTCCCGACAGCGTGGACGCCGCGCGCCCCAGCGTCAGGTAGTTCAGCCCGACGTCGCTCAGGAACTGCAGTCGGTCGATGACCTCGGAGAGTATCGGGCGGGCGATTTCAGGATCGACGCCATTCTTCCCGTTCTCTCGGAGGGGAACCGACGAGAAGAACCGGAGGGCGCCCTCCACTGAAGAGTCCACCACCTCCCCGATGCTCTTTCCGTGCACGAGCACGCTGAGACTCTCCGGCTTGAGCCGATGGCCGTTACACGTCTCGCACGGGAGCACCGTCATGTACTCTTCGAGCTGATGTCGCACGGAATCTGACGCCGATTCGCGAAACCGGCGCCCGACGTTGTCGAGAATGCCTTCCCACCGGACTTCGTAGGCGCTTCCTGCGCGGCCCCCCTTGGTCGTGAACTTGAAGGTCTTGTCGGGAACACCGTGCAGCAACGCCCGTTGTACGCGCTTGGGGAGTTTCTTCCATGGAGCCCCGAGATCAAACTCGAGCTCCCGCGCGAGCGTTTCTAACACGACCGTGCGCAGGTACCCTTTGGGTTCACCCCAGGGCAGCACCACGCCCTCGAGCAGCGACAGCGTCGGATCCCCCAGAACCAACGCTGCGCTCGCGACGCGGCGCGTGCCCAGACCTCCGCAGTCTGTACATGCGCCGTACGGCGAATTGAACGAAAACTGGCGGGGCTCGAGCTCCGCCAGCGAATAGCCGCAGACGGGACAGGCGAACCGCTCCGAAAAGACCGTCACCGTCCGACCGCGTTGATGGCGGATGACGTGCACGATGCCATCCGAGGCCCGAAGCGCCGTTTCAATCGAGTCGTGCAAACGTCGTCGATCTTTCGCCCGGACCACCAGGCGGTCGATCACCAAGCCAATGTCGTGGTCGACGCGGCGGTTCAGTTTTGGCGGATCGGCCAGATCGTAGGTGTCGCCGTCAACCAGGACACGCACGTAGCCCTGACGCCGCGCGCCCTCGAAGAGATCCTTGAATGCGCCCTTGCGCCCGCGCACCAAGGGAGCGATGACCTCGATCTTCGTACCCGATTTCCAGGTCAAGATCGTATCGACGATCTGGGACGCGCTTTGCCGGGTGATAGGAGAGCCGTCGTTGGGACAGTGCGGGATCCCGATCCGGGCCCACAGCAGTCGCAGGTAATCGTAGATCTCAGTGACCGTGCCAACCGTGGATCGCGGGTTGTGCCCCGCAGTCTTCTGGTCGATGGAGATCGCCGGAGACAGCCCTTCGATCGCGTCGACATCGGGCTTCTCCATCAGTCCGAGAAACTGGCGCGCGTACGCGGAGAGCGATTCCACGTAGCGCCGTTGCCCTTCGGCGTAGATCGTATCAAACGCGAGCGACGATTTGCCCGACCCGGACAGCCCGGTGATGACGGTGAGGCCGTTCCGCGGGATCTCGACATCCACGTTCTTGAGGTTGTGGACTCGGGCGCCCCGTACGATCAAGCGGTCGTCAGGCATAGCCGTTAAACGTAGGACGGCCGGTGAGGCCAGGTCAACGCGGGCCCTCCGGACAACGCTGTGACGTCCGTCCTTGCGAAGGGTCCGGCCCAGGGGTACCTTCTCCGACCCCCGTACAACTGGTGCCATTCGTGATGAAACCAAACGACTCCGTTTCTCATCTCGTCGTGTTCACGACCCTGAGCAACGGTGTCGACGCTCGCGAGTTGGTGAACCGTTTGGTGGAGAATCGCGTGGTTGCGTGCGGGACCGTTCTCGATCGCGCCCGCTCGATCTATCGCTGGAAAGGGAAAATCGAGGAGACCGACGAGGCGCTGGTCATCCTCAAGACACGAAGGGACTGCTGGGACTCCCTCGAATCCGCGGTTCGCGAACTCCATCCCTATTCTGTCCCCGAACTGCTGGCCCTCCCCGTCCAAGCCGGGTCTCCGCCGTACCTCGACTGGCTCGACCGCGAAACGGTTTCCGCTGAGGAGAACGTGTGAGGCGGCGCGACCGGCGGGCCCGGAGACTGCGGCGGCGTATGGCGAACGAACTCGCCAATCGGAGCCCGAACGTCACAGGCAATCACCACGAGAACGAAATCGACGGAGGGACCGAACTCGACGCGGGGCGCGAGACGCCTCCGTTGGTGGTCGACGAGCTCCGCGAGCGGCCCGTGGCCACCGATGCTGCCGAAACGACCGACACCGAGCTGGTGGCGCTCCCTTCTCTCGGCGAAGCCGTCGCCGCTCCTGCACCCGTCGAAAAGCCCGCACGGTGGTCGGCGATGCGCGCCGCCGCGCGAGGAACGGTCGAACAACCGATGGACGAGGAGCTACTGTGCCGCGCCGCCCGGGAGGCAGCTGAAGCCGGCGATCTCAAACGCGCGGCCCGCATCTACGGTGAGCTGTTGGACGTCAACCCGTCGCACCTCCGGGCTCGGAACAACCTGGCACTGATTCTCGACCAGATGGGCGAGCGGGAGGCAGCCCTCGCGGAACTCGACCGGTGCCTGCGACTGGATCCGTCTAACGTACACGTGCTGGTGAACCGGGGCGGGATCATGGGGGCGCATGGGCGCCACGTCGACGCCGAGCGCGACCTCAATGCCGCGCTGAAAATCGATCCGGGCAACGCGGAGGCGCACTACAATCTGGGGCTGGTGACGATTCGTCGTGGCCTCTGGGGCGCTGCCGTGACGAGCCTGAAGCGCGCCATCGAACTGGATTCGAGTTTGGCCGGCGCGTATTTTTATCTCGGTGAAGCCCTGAACCACATCGACGATCTCCCTGGCGCGCTCCAGGCCTACCAACAGGCGGCCGAACTCCAGCCAACCAACGCGCAGGCGTTCTACGGGATCGGGATCATCCTCGATCGCATGAATCGGCCCGAAGACGCCGCCCAGATGTACCGCCGGTCCCGCGAACTGACCGGTCGGTGATGCGCGTTGTCGTGGACGATCTCGCGTTCGTCAAGGCGGACGCGATCGTCCGTCCCACAACGTCCCGACTCGACCCCTTCTCTGCATCGCTGCGACGCCTCGAACACATCGGTGGCGCCGAGTTCTGGCAACAGTTGGCCGTCACCGAGGATCTGTCGGTCGGCTCGGCCGTCGTGACCGGCGCGGGGGGCCTGACGGCCGACCTTGTCATCCACGCCGTCATCTCCGCTCCGGACGAGCCCGTGTCGCGAGCCGGGGTGACACGGGCGCTTCAGAGCGTGCTCCGGCGCGCAAACGATTGGCAGGTCGATCACCTGGCGCTGCCACCGTTTGGCGTTGGCCCAGGCCGCCTCACCATGGAAGAGAGCGCGCAACTCATCACTGAGGTGTTCGGTGTGAGGGACGACACAGCCAAGTACCCCCGCGACGTGACAATAGTCGTGGATCGAGACGAAGATCGACATATCTTTGAGGCGCGTCTGCCGCTCCACCCGAGGAACGACTAACCGGTGAATCGCAAACATGTTGCAGGGACAGTTGTCGCGGTGTGGCTCCTCGCCCTGGGCTGGCTCGTTCAACGCAACTACCTGCGACCCGTCTCGGCGGTGCTGGCGGAAGCGACGCTTCGGGTGCCGCCGGGCGCGACCTATTTCGCGATTCAGGCCGGCGGCCGCCAAATCGGATTCGCCGCAAGCCAACTCGACACGCTGCGCGACACGATTCGGATCCAGGACGTCACCGTGCTGCACGTTCCGACCTCGGGAACGACCGAGCGGTTTGAAGTACGCACGCTCACGAATCTGACCCGCACGCTCGACCTCCGCGCGTTCGAAACGTCGGTGCGGGCCGATCACGGGCGTTTCGTCGCGCGCGGTACCTTGTCGGACGATTCCCTGTTGCGCGTCGAGATCGAAACGGTGGACGGCACCCGATCCTCGCTGTCCGTGATCCGGCGGCCGCTCGTCATGCCGGCGCTCCTTCCGCTACACGTTGCGTTCGTAGACCGGGCCATTGTCGGCAAGTCCTACGCACTGCAGCTGTTCGATCCAGTCACCATGACGCTGCGGGACGTCAACGTGAGCGTCACGGCGGATTCGACGTTCGTGTTTCCCGACTCCGCAGTGTTCGACTCCGCGACAGCTCGTTGGGAACCGGCCCGATGGGATACGGCTCACGCCTGGCGCCTGTCGGAGGTTGCCGACGGGATCGAGCGGCAGCTGTGGGTCGATGAATTGGGTCAAATCGTCCACGCCGGAGTGACGACTGGCTATTCCCTCGGACGGACGGCCTTCGAGGTGGCATTCGAGAACTTCCAAAGCGCGCGACGTGAGCCCGCGGCACCGGAAGCCACGGCGCCGGAGATCGTGCGCGCGACGGCGATCGCATCCAACGTCACCCTTCCCAGCCGCCAGCTTGGCGAACTGCGGCTCGGCATTCGCCGCGTCGAGCCTGACGCCGTTGCACCACACCGGATCGCGCATCAGGTGGTGGACACGCTCGTCATTCGGCGCGTGCACCCGGATGCGACGGCATCCGCCGAGGACAGCGCTGACGCGTTCGCGCGTTTTACGGCGCCCGATCTCCTGATCGAGAGCACCGATCCTCGAATCGCGGCGCAGGCGCGCCAAATCGTCGGCCGAACGCGCGCGCCCCTGAGCATTGCCGAACAGCTGAATCAGTGGGTCTTTGCGACCGTCGAGAAGCGCCGTTCGACCCAACTGCTGAGCGCGGTTGAAGTCTTGGACCGACGGCGGGGCGACTGTAACGAGCACACCACCCTCTACATCGCGCTTGCCCGGGCCATGGGGCTGCCGGCCAGGCGGGTCGCGGGGTTCCTGTATGTCGATGGCCGGTTCTACTATCATGCCTGGCCGGAGGTGTTTATCAACAGCTGGGTCCCCGTGGACCCGACGCTGGGGCAGGTGCCCGCAGACGCCCGCCACGTGCGCTTGACCACAGGCGGACTCGCAGGTCATTTAGAATTCGTGCAGTCGATCGGTCCCGTCCGGTTCGACGTCATTTCATCAGACGGCATCACATGATCAAGCTCGAACGTCTCACGAAACGATACGGCAAGCTCACCGCCGTCGACCACCTCGATCTCCACATCCCGCGGGGGGAACTCTTCGGGTTTCTCGGGCCCAACGGGGCAGGCAAAACCACGACCCTCCGCATGATTGCCGGCATCTTGCGGCCAAGCGAAGGCAGGGTATGGATCGGCGGCGACGATCTGATGCAGGAACCGATGTCCGCGAAGCAACGCCTGGGGTTCATCCCCGATCGGCCGTACGTGTACGAAAAGCTGACCGGTGCCGAGTTCCTGCGATTCGTTGCGGGATTATATGGTCAGGACGGCGACATGGTGGAGCGCCGAATCGAAGAGCTTCTCGAGTTGTTCGAGTTGACCGCTTGGAAGAACGAGCTGGTTGAGGCGTACAGCCACGGCATGCGGCAAAAACTCATCATCTCGAGCGCGCTGATTCATCGGCCCGAATGCATCGTGGTGGACGAACCGATGGTCGGTCTCGATCCAAAAGGCGCGCGGCTGCTCAAGGACATCTTTCGAGAGTTTGTGGATCGCGGCGGCACGGTACTCATGAGTACGCACACGCTGGAGGTGGCCGAGGCGGTGTGCGATCGGATTGCAATCATTCAGGCGGGGCAGGTGATCGCATCCGGATCGATGGCGGAGCTGCGCGAGCACGCCGCTTCGGGCTCGGCGTCCCTCGAGGAGCTGTTTCTCAAGCTCACCGGCGGCGTCGCCGAACGAGAACTCGCGCGGGTGCTCGAAGGGTGAGGCGCGCGCTCGCACATATTCTCTGGCCGAAATGGCAGACGGCGCGCGTGCGCGTCCGCCAGCAGCGCCGTGCCGGCAGCACGAGAGTGTTGGTCATCGCCGGCGTCGGCATGCTGTTTTGGTTTGGTGTGTTTGGGGTGGTCTACCGCATCCTTCAGTATTTCCGCGGCATCGAGGAGATCGGACCGCTGCTCGCCGGCAAGTTGTTGGGACTCGTGCTGCTCGCGTTTCTCTCTATTCTGCTGCTCTCGAACGTCATTACCGCGCTCTCGTCGTTCTTCCTGGCCAAGGACCTCGACATCCTGGTGGCCGCGCCCGTCGATTGGCTGCACTTCTACCTTGGCAAGCTCGGCGAAACGCTGTTACACAGCTCGTGGATGGTTGGACTCATGGCGGTTCCCATCTTTGCCGCGTATGGCGTGAGCTACGGTGGCGGGTGGCTCTTCGTTCCGCTCATTCTGGTGCTGTTCGTCCCTCTCTTGATCATCCCTGCGGTGTTGGGGAGCGCCGTGACGCTCGTGTTGGTGAACGTCTTCCCCGCTCGCCGCACACGCGACCTGCTCTCGGTGATCGCCATCGGCGCGGCCGGGCTCTTGGTCCTGATGCTCCGCATCGTCCGTCCCGAACAGCTCATGCGCCCCGAAGGATTCCGAAACCTGCTGGACTTCATCACCTTGTTGCGCACCCCCACGTCTCCATTCCTTCCCAGCGAATGGACCACAAACGGCATCATGAGTCTTCTCGTTGGTTCATTCGACGTGCAGCCGGTGGTGCTTCTCTGGACCACGGTAGGGGCATTCCTGGTCTTTGGAGCTATGCTCCACGCGTGGCTCTACCCAAGAGGGTTCACCCGGGGCCAGGAAGGCGCGGAACGATTCGTGAAAGGGTGGATTTGGCAGACGGTGCTCGCGCCGATCGTGCGCCCGCTCGCCGTTTCCAAGCGGGAATTCATCATCAAGGACCTGAAACTCTTTTTCAGAGACCCCACCCAATGGAGCCAGCTCATTCTGCTGGCCGTGTTGGTGGTCATTTACCTTTTCAACATCCGAGCGTTGCCGCTCTTCACCGGTGAACGGGTTCCGTTTTTCCTGGTGACGGTCATTTCTTTCTTGAATCTGGGGCTTGCCGGTTTCGTCCTCGCCTCGATCGCCGCGAGATTCATTTTTCCTTCCATCTCACTCGAAGGCCGGCAGATGTGGCTCCTGCGATCGAGTCCGCTCGATCTTCGCGCGTTATTGTGGTCAAAATACTGGACGGGGACGTTGCCACTCTTGGTATTGGCACTGATCATCACGGTTCTGACAAACATTCTGCTTCAAGTCTCCCCTTTCATGATGTGGGTGAGCGTGGCAACGATCGTGCTCCTCACGCTCGCCATCAGCGCGCTTGCCCTCGGGTTTGGCGCCGTTTTCCCGCAGTTCGACACCGAGAATGCGGCGCAGATTCCCACGTCGTACGGCGGATTGGTGTTCATGATGACCACCATCGCCCTGCTTGCCGCCGTCATCGTCGTCGAGGCTGTCCCGGTATCCGGCTATGTGCGAGCATCGTTTCGCGGGGAGCCGATCGCGATTGATGCGCACATGATTGGCGCGTTCGCGCTCGCGGCGGCAATCTGCATCGTCGCGACAGTCGTGCCACTCAGGGTTGGGCTGAATCGGATGGAGGAATTCGAGTTTTGAGCACTGCGGTGGGGCTCGGTTGGATTAGGCGGCGATCTCGCCCCCACATGCGCTGCAAAATTTCGCGTTGGCCGGTGTCGTGGCTCCGCATTTCCAGCAGCGCGGCAGGGCATCGGGCCGGCTGAGCGACCTGCCGCACGATGAGCAGAACACGGCGGAGGATTCCGGGCGCGGGCCACATACCGGACAGGTGGCGGCGCCTTTCGCTTTGACGGCGGCAATCGCCCGTTCTGCAGGATCGGGCTCGTCCGCACCGGACCCGAGAGCCATTGCAGCGTCCGTGGTCGCATCTTCGTGCTGGATGGCGGACACGGCTTGCTTGGAGTACCGGGCCTTCAACGTGGCATAGTCTTCGTCGGACAGCTTGCCGGTCGCGCGATCGAACTCGATTTCCTTGAGTGCAAGCAGCGCCTGGATCTTCGGCGACTCGGACTCTTCCAAACTCGTGAAATCGATTCCATTGGACGAGGGCAATACCGCCGGAGCGCGGCGGGCCAACGGCTCGAGCACGAGCGCAAGGGCCGCGCCGGCAACCAGGACGCCCGCGAGCAACTCGAGCATCCTTACTCCAAATCCCTGAGCTCCGCTTCGAGCCGCGCCGCCTCTTCGGTCGAGAGCCCGTCAATCGGCGTCCCCGATCCCACCTGAGATGACGCAACCGCCCGCAGCTTTGCCCGCCGCGCGAGAATCCAAACCATGCAGCCGCCCACAACGGTGATCGCAAAACCGGGCAACACGTATCCAACGATGTTGAATCCCTCTTTTCGCGGCGCCATGAGGACCATTTCGCCATGTTCGGCCACAAACGCGTCGAGTATCTCTTGCGCGCTCTTGTTCTGCTCAACGAGCGAGATGACGCGACGGTGCATGGCAGGCGAGACTTGACACGTGAAGTCAGTTGTCCGGCACGTATAGACGTCGAGATTGCATCCGCACGTGCAGCGCAACTTCTCCTCCACGCCAATGATGAACGGATCGTTCTCATAGTCCGTGACCGGCCCGCGGGGCTGGCCCGCGAGCCCGGGGTCGCGCAACCGCCCGACCGGAACATCCTCCTGCCGGGTCTGCCGCTCCGCCGCGGGGTCATCCTGCTGCAGCAACCCGGTGGGGACCAGGGCTGCGAGACCGTGCTTCAGAACGTCTCGTCTCGTGCGCATCATGTGACTTTCGCGACTGGCTCCCGATCTCTATCGACAAGTGTGACCTGGTATCCCTGAAGCGCCCGCCGCACGGACGCCCTGGTCGGCCCGCCTCCGGGCCACAGCGTAACCACGCCACCCAGCACGAGCACCACACCGCCAAACCACACCCACCACACCAACGGGTTGACGGTAAACCGATAGACGGCTTCTTCGGTTCCATCGACGGCCCCCGCAAACACGACGTACAGGTCTTCGCGCAACCCGCTCATGATCGCGGCTTCGGTGCTCGGATTGAACGTCGGCCGTTTCATGGAATCGAAGTACTGTCGCTTCTCGCTGCTCAGCACACCGAGCCGACGGCCGTTACGGGACACTTCCACACTCGCCGTCGTGACGAAACGGTTCAGCTGGTCGTATTGGGATACACCCACGTGGGTCAAGTCGTAGCTGTATCCAAACGGCGACTTCACGCTCGCCGTCTCGCCCGGTTTGAGCGACGCTTCCACATCGTTCTTGAACGCCAGGCCGGAGAATGCGACAATGTAGATGACAACACCCACATGCACGATATACCCGCCATACCTCCGCCGGTTGCGGCCAATGAGCCGAACCAGCGCGAGAGCATGACTCTCGCCGTGGAGCCGGTGACGAGCACCGACCCCTCGGGTGAATTCCTGCACGACCGTTGCAACGACAAACGTCCCGAGACAGAGCGCCACCGCGGCGTAGAAATCACTGAACCGAATTGCCACGAGGGCGGCCGCCATCATCACCCCAGCCGTCACCGGTACCGCAAACTGGCGCCGGAGGTTGCGAGGACTCGCCTTGCGCCACGCAATGAGCGGGCCGACACCGGTGAGGCCAAGGAGCGCCAATCCGATCGGGATGTTGACCTGATTGAAAAACGGCGGCCCAACCGTCACTTGCGTGCCACGCACCAGCTCGGAGATGATCGGAAACATCGTTCCCCACAGGATGGAGAACGCCATGCCAACCAAGAGGAGATTGTTGAAGAGAAAGCTGCCTTCACGGGAAAGCAGGCTTTCCAGATGCGATTCGGGTTCCAAGGCGGCGCGCCGTGTCCAGAACAACCAGACCATGGAAACAGCCAGGAGGACGAGGAACACGAGGAAATAGAATCCCACCGGCGATTGGGTAAACGAATGCACACTGGAAATGATCCCGCTGCGCGTGATAAACGTCCCGAAGATCGAGAGAAAGAAACTCAGCGCAATCAGGATCACGTTCCATTTCTTGAGCATACCCCGCTTCTCTTGGATCATGACGGAGTGCAGGAACGCCGTCATGGTGAGCCAAGGCAGAAAACTCGCATTCTCCACCGGGTCCCACGCCCAGTAGCCGCCCCACCCCAGCTCGACGTAGGCCCACCACATCCCAAGCGTGATGCCAATCGACAAGAAGATCCATGACACGATGGTCCACTTGCGAATGGCATGGAGCCAGCCCGTATCGAGCTGGCGAGCCAAGAGCGCCGCAACGGCAAACGCAAAGGGAACCGTGATGCTGATATAGCCGAGATAGAGCATGGGCGGGTGGATGACCATGCCGGGATTCTGCAGTTGCGGGTTGAGCCCTTGGCCGTCCAGCGGCGTAAAGGCGAGCCGTTGGAACGGGTTGGCCGCGAACAACAAGACGACCACGAAGAACAGGGTCACGCAGGACATCACGGCCGCAACGTACGGCATCAGGTAATCGTACCGCTTGGGCGTGAGCCACTGTGCCAGCGCGGCGAAAACAGCCAAAATGAAGGCCCAAAAGAGCAGGCTGCCGTTTTGTCCGCCGTACACCGCCGAAATGAGATACGGTGTCGGCAAGTTCCGGCTGGTGTACGCAGCGACATACGCAACGTTGAAATCGTGACGGAAAATCGCGACCATCAGCGACAACAGCGCCACGGATATCACGCCGAGGTGGGCGTACTGGGTGCGGCGCGCGCTCCGAATCAGCTCCGGCCGGTTGCCGCGGCCGCCGAGGAAACCAACGACGGCGCCCCAAACGGCGAGGAGCGCCGCCAACCAGAGTGCTAGTTGTCCGAGAATCGTCATTCGGCAGTCGGCACGGCCTCGTACCGCGAGCCACACTTGGCGATCAGCGATGTGGCGCGGAACGTACCATCACGCGTCAACCGACCCTCGACCACCACTTCGACGTCGTCCGTGAACGTGTCGGGCGCGAGGCCGCGATAGA
>JBFHWR010000058.1:0-14867 GCA_041599395.1 Gemmatimonadales bacterium
AGTATCCCAAACGCTCGATCAAGCCAAACCGAGCGCGCATTGGCGGCGTCAGCATACCAAAGCGCGTCGAGGCGCCAATGAGGGTGAATGGCTCGACAGGCATCGGTACCGTCTGGGCGTTCGGTCCTTCGGCAATGCGCACGTCCACCCGGAAGTCTTCCATGGCGGGGTAGAGGAATTCCTCGAGTGTCGGGCGCAGCCGGTGGATTTCGTCGATAAACAAGACGTCACTCCGGGCGAGCGTCGTCAAAATGCCCACGAGGTCGCCCGGCTTTTCGGTGACGGGGCCGCTCGTGATTCTGATGTTGACGCCCATTTCTCGGGCGACCAGCATGCCAAGGGTGGTCTTTCCGAGCCCAGGGGGTCCGAAAAACAGCGTATGGTCGAGCGGCTCACCGCGTTGGAGCGCCGCTTCGATGGCAATCCGCAGGCTTTCTTTGACCGTTTCCTGACCGACGAATTCCGACAGGTTAGAGGGGCGGAGCGTCGCCTCGGCCGTCGACTCGTCCGGCAACGGCTCGGGAGTCGTGATCTCCGATCGGTTCACGTGCGACTCTTTGCGTTCCAGCGCACTGGCCGGGCGTCTTCTTCAATCACATGACGCGTGTGACAGCTCGCGCACCGGTCTTCCGCTTTGGTTTCCCGGTCGGCAACCAATCGGCGATTGGTCGACCCGCATGCGGTGCACAGCCACTCGGCGGTCTTCATTTTCTCTTCGTCAAGAGTTGCAGCGCACCGCGGATCAAGTCAACCGTCGAGCCCGTTCCGTCAGCGGAGACCTGACCGCCGACGGCTTTTTCCGCATCCGCGCGGGTGTAACCCAGATTGACCAGCGCCTGTACAGCTTGTTCGGCTGCGGCGGAGGGGCCGCCCACCGCTTCTGCCGCGGTGACGTCACCCAACTTGTCCTTCAACTCAACGATCAATCGTTCCGCGGTCCGCTTTCCGATGCCCGGGACCGTGCAGAGCGTGGCGACGTCGCCTCCGGTCACGGCTCTCACGACCCGCGCGCCACCCAGCGTCGACAGGATAGCAAGCGCGAGCCGCGGTCCGACGCCCGTCGTGCCGAGGAGACGCTGAAAGACGGAACGTTCGTGATCGCCGTCAAAACCGTACAGTGCCCAGCTGTCTTCGCGAATCACCGGGATGGTTTGCAGCGCCACCACCGCGCCCTCTTCGGGGAGGCGCTCGAGCACACCGAGCGGCACGGCAATCTCGTAATGCACGCCGCCCGCGGTCTCGACGATGACCCGGTCACCGGTTTTGGCGATGATGGTTCCATGCACACCCGAGATCATGCGACCCACGCTCCTGCGAGCAGGTGGGCGAGTGCGACAGCGCACGCGTCGGCGGCGTCGGGCGGGGCCGGCGGGTGTTTGAGCCGCAAGAGCTGTTGGACCATATAGGCGACCTGGGGTTTGGCGGCGCCTCCAGTTCCCACCACACGTTTTTTCACGGTCGCCGGGGAGATTGCCGAGACGTCAATGTCGGCGCGGGAAGCGGCGAGCAGGATCACGCCACGCGCGTGACTCAAGGCGACGGTCGTGCGCACGTTCTTTCCGTAAAAGACGTCCTCGAGTGCGATGGTGGTGGGCGAGAGGCGGCGGATCAACTCGGTCACTCCTTCGTAAATGACCTGGAGCCGGCGGCCGATCGGTTCGTTGGCCTCCGTCCGAATGACGCCGCACTCGATCAGACGGCCGTGCTGTCCCTGCGCCGGCTCCAGCAAGCCGTATCCGGTCACGGCCGTGCCGGGATCGATGCCCAGCACGCGGATGGTCACCCCTCGACCGCCGCGAGGGTGTCTTGGTCGATGTCGAAGTTGCTGAACACCTTGGAGACGTCGTCGTGGTCTTCGAGCGCGTCGATCAACTGCAGCAGCCGCTCCGCATCTTTACCCTCGACACGGACCGTGTTGGCGGGAATCATCGCCAGTTCGGTTTCCGAGGCAACGAACCCTCGCTGTTCGAGTGCGTCGCGCACCGCGTGCAACGCCAGCGGGTCAGTGGTGATGAGGTATTGCTCCCCCTCCGTCGTCAAATCCTCCGCTCCGCTCTCCAGCGCGGCCTCCATGGTCTCTTCCTCGGTGTGCCTCACGGCGTCGAGGTAAATCAGGCCCTTTTTGACGAACATCCATGCGACCGAGTTTGGAGCCCCGAGGTTGCCGCCCCGGCGGGAGAACAGATGGCGGATCTCAGCAACCGTGCGATTCAGGTTGTCGCTCGTGACCTCGATGAAGATGGCTGATCCGCCGGGGCCGTACCCCTCGTATGTGGCTTCCTCGTACATCACGCCTTCGAGTTCGCCGGTTCCCTTTTTGATCGCGCGATCGATGTTGTCCGCCGGCATGTTCGCCGCCTTCGCGGCGTCGATCGCTGTCCGCAGCCGCGGGTTTCCGGCGGGATCCCCGCCGGCCTGGCGCGCCGCCACGGTGATTTCCTTGATGAGCTTGGTGAATTTGGCCCCGCGCTTCGCGTCAGTCGCCGCCTTCTTGTGCTTGATCTGTTTCCACTTACTGTGGCCGGCCATGCTACCTCCGCCGGTCGCTGAGCACTCGGCAGTAATCGGGACCATCACGTTGTAGTGAGTGAATGCCCAATATACCGAGGGGTGAATCACGCGAGCAAACGACCACTTGCTGAGGCCGATGCGTGTTGGTAGGCTTCCGCTACGATGGCCACACTATGCCGTGTCGGAGTGGTACTCTTGAGCTGCAGCGCGGCGTTCGCGTGCGGGAGCGACGTCGGTACGGGGCGGGGCGATGGAGAGCCGCCGGCCGGCCTGCTCCGCGACGCGCCGTTGTTCCCATTCTCCCGGCCCACCACGGTGGCGGGGACGTCCGAGTCGCTCGAACAGAGCTATACGAGCCTGTTGCCGGCGGACACCGTTGCCTCGTGGTATCGGCGCGCGCTCGATGATCGAGGCTGGGAAATCCTGTCCGATTCCAAGGCGCCTAACGGCATGGTGACGATCCTCGCTCAGAAATCGGGTGGGCCGTTGTGGGTGATGATCGCGCCAACCACTGAAGGCGGTACGGTGTACAAAGTCGTCGCTGCAGCGCCGGATTCGACGTAACCTCCAAGCAACGGTCTCCGTCGCGCGCGCGATGTCAAACGCCCGCTCGCACCCCGGCCACTCTTTCCGCCCGTTCCCGCGCCTTCGCGCCACTCTCACCGGGGGATTCCAGCTGATCGATCGCGTCCCTGGCTGCGTGAGAAGCGGCCAGCAACGCGGCGGCTGCCTCGGGTCCGAGGTGATCGTTGACCGATGCTGCAAGCTGGTCCAGAGCCTCCGCGGCCGCGGCGGGCGTCGCCGCATTGAGGTTTCGCACACACGTGACCAATAGCCTGCGCAGCGCCGGGTGCAGTGAGAGGCTACTCAGCCTCCGGATCAGGCTCTCGAGCCTGCGGCGGTGGGCGCGGGCACTGAGCGCGTCGGGCGGCAGCAGCCCGGCGCACGCCCGGACCACGAGCCACAGGGCGAAGAGGCCGTTTCGTTTCGGTCCCCGGGAGGTGGCGCCCAGAACCTGAATGAGGCTTGCCTCGGCAGGGCCAAGCTGTTCGGCCATCGTGCATCCTCCTCCACGGAGGCGAGTAGGCGTGTCCAAAGGCGGAATGTAGAGTCCGATCACTCCCACGACCAGTCGCGAACACAGGGGTCCCGATAGTTACTTTTCCCTCATCATGGCACGACCAAAGAGTGTATTGTGGATCGACGATGAAGTTGAATCGCTCGCCGCCCATGTCTTGTTCCTCGAGGAAAACGGTTTCGAGGTCGAACAGGCTGCTCACGGTGACGACGCCATCGATCTGTTGAGGGGGCACGCCTACGGCGTCGTGCTGCTCGACGAGCAGATGCCGGGGAAGCGGGGCATCGACCTCGTTGAGGAAATTCGTGGTGTGGATCCCGCAGTCCCGGTCGTCATGGTGACCAAGAGTGAAGAGGCTGGGACGATGCACGAAGCGATCGGCATCGAACTCGACGACTATCTCGTCAAGCCGGTCAATCCCAGACAGGTCTTGAGTGTAGTGACCCGGCTGCTCGAGGGCGACCGGATTCGCCAGCAACGGCTGGCCCGGGACTTCGTGACGCGGTTCAGGGAAATGGAGGTCAATCGCGGTTCGCGACTCGGTTGGCGCGAGTGGACCGAACTCGTGGTTGAGGTGGCGAAGTGGGAGGTACGCCTTTCCCAGACAGATGAGAGCGGACTCAAGGATGCGTTGCGCGCTTTCCAAGTGAGCTTGCACAGCGATTTTGGGGATTTTATCGAAACGAACTACCCAGCGTGGTTGGCCAATCCGGACGGTGACCGCCCGCCGCTCTCGGTCGACGTTTCCAGTGAGTTTTTGGTCCCGCTACTGCAGCGTCATGGCTCCGTGTTGTTCGTGGTCGTGGACTGTTTGCGGCTCGACCAGTGGGAACTGCTCAAACCGGTCGTCACCGAGCTGTTTGACGTCGAAGAATCCTATCATTTCGGGATCCTGCCGTCCGCCACACCGTACGCGCGAAATGCGATCTTCAGCGGCCTGTTTCCGGTCGAGATTGCGGCCCGGTACCCCGAATGGTGGACCGAGCGAGACGACGAGAGTCTCAATCAGCATGAGGCGGAGTTTCTCATCGAACAGCTCCGCGACGTCACGGGCGAACCGGTGCCTGTGCGGTATCACAAAATCACTGTGGCGCCCGACGGGGAAGAACTGTTGCGGCGGTTGCCGGGGATGGTGTCGCAACCCGGCGTCACCGCCCTCGTGTTCAACTTCGTGGATCAGTTGACCCACGGCAGGGCAGAGCATGCCATCCTCTACGAAGTGGCGCGCGACGCGGCCGCGCTGCGCACGCTCACTCGCACATGGTTCCAGGATTCCGCGTTGTTCCGCGCGCTGAAAGAAGCCGAGCGCCGCGGTGTGCCGGTGCTGCTGACGACAGACCATGGCTCCATCCACTGCCATACGCCGGCGACCGTGTTTGCGAAGCGCGATGCAACGGCCAATCTGCGTTATAAATTCGGCGAAGACCTTCGCGCAGAGGACCGGCGAGCCGCCATCACCGTCGCGGACCTGGGTGCCTGGGGCTTGCCGTCGAAACGGCTCGGTGTCCGGATGTTGATTGCCAAGCACGATCATTTCTTCGTCTATCCCACGAAACTCCGCGAGTACCAGGCCCGCTACCGCGGCTCGTTTCTGCACGGCGGGGCGACCCCCGAAGAAATGATCTTACCGATCGCCCTGCTCTCACCACGCGGAAAGACCTAAGTGCGCGGCTTCGGCCGGCTCTGGGGCTTTGCGCGCCCCTACAGCGGGATGCTCGTCGTGGCCTTCGTGGCGGCCGTCGTCGCATCGGCGCTGGACGGCGTGACGTTCGCCCTTCTGGTGCCGTTTCTCCGCGTGCTCTTCGGGGGGGACGCGGTCGGGGCGGCCGTTGGCGACGTGACCGTCGTAGAGCGCGTGTTGAACGACGTCGCAGGGCTCGCGCTCGCTGGAGGACGGGACGCAGCCTTCCGCAACGTGGTGTTTTTGATGGTTGGAGCCGTCATCCTGAAGAACGTCTTCGTCTACACCGCGGGCTCGAAAGCGGCGTTTCTGTCAGAGGCGGTGGCGCGAGACCTCCGCTCGGCACTGTACCGACATATTCAGTTGCTCGGTCTGAAATTTCACCAACGCATGAAAGGCGGCCAGTTCGTCAGCCGGATGGTGGCTGATGTCGATCAGGCTCGGCAGGTCGTGAGCGAGTCCATCATCTCAGCCGTACAGAACCTGTTTCTCGTACTGGTGTACGTGACGATCCTGTTCGCGCTGGCGTGGCCGCTGGCGCTGATGACCTTGGTTTTGGCGCCGGCGATTGCGTTGCTCCTCAGGCCGATCCTCCGTGGCCTCCGCGAGCGGATGAAGGACGCGGTGGAACAGCGCGGCGAAGCGGCGGCCATCGCCATCGAGACGCTCGAAGGCGCGCGTCTCGTGAAAGCTCACGCGGCCGAGGAGTACGAGCAGCGGCGGTTTGACCAGGCGGTCGGCCGGTACTTGAGCAAGGCGGTAGGGGCGAAGCGACTGGCGGTGCTCTCGCACCCCGTGAGCGAAACGCTGGGTGCCGTCCTGATCCTACTCGTCCTGGCCGCGGGCGTGTCTCGCACCGGGATGGAGGGGCTGACCGTTCGCCCCGAGGTGCTGGTCGCGTTTCTCGCCGTGACCATTCGATTGCTGCCGCCAGTGAAGTCGCTCTCGCAGTTTCCGGCGAATGCCGAGCACGCGTTGGTTGCGGCTCGACGCGTATTCGAGATACTCGATCTTCCGCCTGACGATATCGATCCACCGTCTGCGGCGACGTTCCCGGGGCTCGCGCGGCGTATCGAGTTTGACGATGTCTGGTTCGCCTACGACCCCGGAACGTGGGTCCTGAGGGGCGTCAACCTCACGGTTCGTTTGGGCGAAGTCGTTGCGATTGTCGGCGCATCAGGCGCCGGGAAATCGACCTTGGTCGATCTCTTGCCGCGATTCATCGAGCCGGTGCGCGGCGAGGTGCGGGTGGACGGTGTGCCCTTGACGAGATACAGCCGCCGCTCGGTGCGGCGTTTGATCGGCATCGTGAGCCAGCACACCGTCATCTTCAACGATTCGGTGCGGGCCAACATCGCGTACGGCGATGAGGAGGGCGCCGACCTGGCGGCGGTCGAGGCGGCGGCCCAAGCGGCAAACGCCCATGATTTCATCGTCCGGCTCCCGCAGGGCTACGACACGTTGCTCGGTGAGCGCGGCATGACGCTGTCCGGAGGTGAGCGGCAACGCATCGCGCTCGCTCGCGCGCTGCTTCGGGACTCCCCGATCGTGGTGTTCGACGAAGCGACGTCGGCGCTGGATTCCGAGTCCGACCGTCTCGTGCGCGAGGCAGTTGGACGCCTACTCGAACATCGGACCGTTCTGGTCATCGCGCACAGATTGTCCACCGTCTCACGCGCGGACCAGATCATCGTGTTGGACCGCGGTCGGATCGTCGAGCGGGGCCGGCACGACGACCTGGTCGCGGCTGGAGGGCTCTACCAGCGTCTTCACATGGTCGAGCTGGCGGCGATGCGGGCGTGAATCCGCACCGATGTTTACTCCGGGCGGACCTCGATCGCGTTTGTCGGACAGTGGAGTACGAACCCGGCGTCGACCGGTGACCAGGTTTGGGTTTCGGCCGTGGCCACCGCTTTTCCTTGATCATCCAAAGTGAACAATCCGCGCGGCGCATGCACCAAACACCCCCCGCAACCGATGCAACGCTCGCGGTCCACGCTCAGCCTGTACGCTCGCCGGGGGTAAACTCCCGACTGATCACTGCGTGGCACGGATCCCGGTTCGGCGAGTATCGCCGAGGTGGCTTCATAGCCTGCCGTGAGCAGTTCCCGGTTGTGTGCAAACGAAAACATAGGGACATGTGACACCCGAGGCTGAATGAGCAACAACGGCGGGCGTTCCCACTGCCGCAGGTAGGTGGTGCGCATGGTCTGCACGGCAATCTCAATGGCTCTGGCGTAGATGGACGCGAAGCCTTTGGTGTGTTGATCCGCCCGCAGCACTTCGGAGGAGCCGACGTCCGCAGCGACGACGAGATCCCGTCCCCGGGCAGCCGCGACACGAATCGGCAGATTCGAAACAGCGGCGCCGTCCACGAAATACCTTCCGCGAATCTCGCGCGGCGGTAGGTATCCCGGAAGCGCGATCGACGCGAACACCGCATCCGCAACACGCACATCCGTCAACCCCGGGGCCCCCCAAAAAATCTGGGATCCCGAATTGAGATCCACGGTGTTGACGAGCAACGGTCGTTCCAATTCGTCGAAGGTCACGTCGCTCAAGAGACCGGACAGAAACACATCGAGCGGTTCCGGCCGATACAGCGCGGGCGACCGCATCCGCTTCAACGCCATGTCCGAGTGTGCTACGCGGAAGATGTCGCGCCGGCGGACCTCCAGGGCGATCGGCTCGAGGTCACGAGCCGACATCCCATTGCACCAGGCGGCTGCAACCAGCGCGCCCATGCTCGACCCGACCACGTCGTGTGGCAGGAAATCGTACTCTTCCAATGCGCGGAGCACGCCGACATGGGCCAGTCCCTTGAGGCCACCTCCACCCAAAACCAGTGTGTAGTCACGCTTGTGGAGCACGCGGTCTCGTCTTTGCGGTTAGTGTCAATCCGGTAGACGCGGATTGCGGCGCCGTGGCGGCTCCGCGGGAGCGGTCGCTCACCGCCGCACCACGACCAGACTGTCGTTCTTCTTGCCGCGACGGATCCAGATGTAATTCCCGGGTAACACGTGGGAAAGCTCAATCAGCGAGTCAGCACTCACGCGTTCGCGGTTTACTTGAATGCCACCTTGTTTGAAGAGGCGACGCAACTCGCTCTTGGATGTGTGGAATCCCTGGCTCCAGACGAGATCGAACGCCGTGATGGGAAAATCGACGTCCTGCACCGGATGATTCTCGCTGGTATCCAGCTCCGCAGCCAGCATGTCCCACGTTTGCTGTGACGCCTGCCGCAGATCGAGGTCTCCGAACATCACACCTGCGGCCTCCGCCACCTTCTGTGCTGTTTGGGACGAGTGCACGCGGGCCGTGACATCGAGGGCTAACGCCTTCTGGGGTATTCGGGCGCCAGGATTTCCCGCGTGAGACTGCATCAGGTGGTCGATGTCCTCGGGGGTCTTGAACGTGAACACCTTGAGCTGGTCTTCGACTGCGCGATCGTCCGCGTTGATCCAAAACTGATAGAACCAGTATGGAGTAGTGAGCTCCGGATCCAGCCAGACCGCGAATCCGTCTTCACTCTTCCCGAACTTCTTTCCCTCGAGGGTGAGGAGCGGTGCGCTGACTCCATGAGCGTCACCCCGCTCCAGCCGGCGGATCAACTCGATCCCCGCGGTGATATTGCCCCACTGGTCGGAACCCCCGAGCTGTAATTCGCAGTGCTTCGTCCGGTAGAGATGGAGAAAGTCATATGCCTGAAGCAGCATGTAGGCGAACTCGGTGAACGAGATACCGTCGGCCATGCGGCTCTTGACCGATTCTTTTTGTAGCATGTACGACACCGTGAAATGTTTGCCGATGTCGCGCAGAAACGGGACAAGGCCGAGTCGCGGCAGCCAATCCGCGTTGTTGACCGTCTCGGCATCGGCTGGCCCAGAACCGAACTCGAGAAAGCGAGATAACTCGACTCGCTGACGCTCTGCGTTCTCGGCAATCACCGCCTCGTCGAGCAATGGGCGCTCCGCACTCTTTCCGCTCGGATCGCCGATCAGGCCTGTGCCGCCCCCGATCACCACGATCGGTTTGCCTCCGCAGCGTTGCAGGTGCGCTAACAGCATGACCGGCACGAGGTTGCCGACCTGAAGGCTTCGGGCGGTCGGATCGAAGCCCACGTACCCCGTGATCGGTCCGGTCGCGAGCCGATCCGCGAGTCCGGGGGTAACATCGTGGAGGAGCCCGCGCCACGTCAGTTCGTCGAGAAATCGCGGCATGTCGGCAAGGTTAGTGACGCCGTGCACGGCTGGCAAGCGGCGGCTGGCGCTACTAGGTTACGGTCTTCGTGAGGGTAGAATCTGGTCATGTGGCGGATTCCAAAACTGCACAAACCAATCTGGGTGGCCTCGTGGCGGCGGGAATTCACGGATTGGCTGACCCGTTGGTGGGAAGCCGACCTCATTCGCATCGTCGGTCTCCTTACGTTGGCGTTGCTCGGTATCTCCTCGGGGTTGGCGTTCGGCATTTGGTCACGCGCATGCGCCGCTTCATCGTGTCCATCGATTGGCGTGCTCGAGGGGTACCGGCCCACCCAGACGGCAAAGATCTACGCGGCCGACGGGCGCCTGATTCGCGAGCTTGGCACCGAGCGTCGCACGGTGCTGGCGGTGGACGAGATATCGCCGGCGCTGCGGGCGGCGTTTGTCGCCGTTGAGGACAAGCGGTTCTACCAGCACGGCGGCATCGACTACCGGCGCGTGTTCGGGGCCGTGGTCGCCAACATCAAAGCCCGCGGGTTTGCAGAGGGATTCTCCACCATCACGATGCAGTTGGCGCGCAACGTCTTCCCGGACAGACTTCCGAGCACGAAAGACGTCCGGAGAAAGATCCGGGAGGCTCGCGTCGCGCTCGAGCTGGAGCGGACTTACCCCAAGGATCGCATCCTCGAGCTGTACCTCAACCAGATCTTCATGGGGGGCAGCGCCCACGGGGTGGAAGCGGCCGCGCAGAAATACTTTGGGAAGTCCGCCCGCAGCGTCAACGTGGCGGAGGGCGCGCTTCTCGCGGCGATCGCCAACGTGCCCAACCGCTACAATCCATGGCGGTTCCCCGAGCGCGCACTGAGCCGGCGCAACGTCGTGCTCTCGCTCATGGCCTCGCAGGGGTACCTCACCGACGAAGCGGCCGAACAGTGGAAGGCGTATCCCATTGAGCTCAGTTCGCGCGATGACCTCGACGACGTCGCGCCGTATTTCGTTGAGTACGTCCGGCAACAACTGTTTGATCGGTTCGACCCGGCGCGACGGTCGGGATTGCGAATCTACACGACGCTCGATCTCGACATGCAGATGGCCGCCGAGCGCGCGCTCGCGGAGCAGCTTCTCAAAATCGAAGCTGGCGAGTACGGGCCGTACCGCCATGCCACGTATCAAGACTTCGTGGCGCAGGGTCACGACCCGGACACCAAACTGACGGAGACGCCCTATCTTCAGGGGGCGCTCGTGACGGTGGAAGCCGAAACGGGATACGTGCGAGCCATGGTAGGTGGCCGGGACTTCGGCCATTCCGAGTACAATCGCGCGACCCAGGCGGAACGACAAGCCGGCTCCACCTTCAAGCCATTCGTATTCACGGCCGCTATCCGTGCGGGACGAGCACCCGGGTACATCGTCAGCGACGAGCCGGTGAGCGACTACAGCTTGAGCGATAGTCTTCCCTGGGAACCGCAGAACTTCGATGGACGGTTTCGGGGGCCGATGACGATGCGGCGCGGGCTCGCCCTTTCCAGAAACCTCGTGGCGATCCAGTTGGGGATGGAGTTGGGTGTTGCAGCGGTGACCGGAGAAGCCACCCAATTCGGTATCTCGACCAGAATCCCCCAGTTTCCGTCCAGCTTCATCGGTTCGGCTTCGGTGATTCCGCTCGAGATGGCGTCGGCCTATACGGCGTTTGCGACGCTTGGGCAGCGTGCAGCGCCCGTTGCGATCGTCAGAGTCGAAGAAGAGGACGGCACCATTCTCTGGGAACCGCAACAGCGAAGGCGGCAGATTCTGGATAGCGACCGGATGTGGATGGTCACCAATATGTTGGAGGGTGTGCTTCAACCGGGCGGAACCGCATACGGCACAGTCCGAGGCCCAAACAGTCCTGGGTTCCAACACCCGGCTGGGGGGAAGACCGGGACCACCAACGACGGTACCGATGTTTGGTTCATCGGCTTTACGTCGGAGTTGGTCACGGCGGTGTGGATCGGCCTCGATCGGCCGCAAAAGATCAAGTCAAATGCCCAGGGCGGATTGCTGGCCGCGCCCGTGTGGTCGGCATATATGAACGACGTGTACGAGGGCCGGGCGACGCCGAAGGGGTGGGATCGACCGCCATCGCTCGTCCTGCGAGAAATCGACGGCGTGACGGGACTGCTGGCCGATCCGTTTTGTCCTCGAGAGATTCGCCATTGGGAATGGTTCCTTCCCGGTACCGCCCCACGAGAGTACTGCCCCGTGCACAATCCGTTCTCGCGCGGCATCACCATGGCCCCCTCTCCAGCCGACACCATCGGCAGTCGTTCTGGGGGTGGCACCTGACCGCGACGGACTCGCGGTGCTCGCGCAAACTGCTTACATGAAAACGCAACGTCACGCCACGATCCTGAGTCTCGTTCGAAACCACCGGGTGAAGAGCCAGGAACAGTTGCGGGAGCTGCTCCGCGGCGAGGGGGTGGAGGTTACGCAGGCGACCCTCTCGCGCGACATCCACGAGCTGCGTCTCATCAAGATCACCGACCGGAACGGCGACTCGTACTACGCGCTGCCGAACGGCGTCGACGTCTTGCATCCCTCGCTGGAACAACTGCTTCCCACCCTGCTCGTGTCGATCGACGGCGTGGGGAACCTCGTGGTCATCCGCACGCCTGCCGGGAGCGCGAACGCCGTTGCCAGTGCGCTCGACCACGAGACGTGGAAAGAGGTAGTTGGCAACATCGCCGGAGACGACACGATCCTGGTTGTCACTCGCTCCGAACGGGCCCGGCGGACGGTCGTGCGGCGCTTGCAGCAGTTGGCCGGACTCACCGGTTGACCCGCCCGGGAGCCTGGGTATTTTTATGCACATCAATGTATAAAAACTGACCGACGGATGTGATGCATGGGACCCTACATCGTGGTGGCGTTTCCCAAAAGGGGCGGATACTTCGGCGATCGTGCCATGGCTCGAGGAACGGGACGGCGCCCGGGTACATCGGATCGCTCTCGCGCGTGTGCGCGGGACATCACGCTGGTGTGACGGCTACGAGCAGCTCCGAATCCGACGCGGCGCACCGCCTGTGGGGAGGGCGGTTTTCCCAGCCGAGTAGTGGGGCGCTCGACGCGCTGAATAGCAGCCTGGGCGTCGACTACCGTCTGTGGCGATACGACATCCGGGTGGCGAAGGCATGGGTCGGGGCGTTGCAACAGGCTGGTGTCTTGACGCCTGACGAGAGCGCGACGTTGGGTGACGGGCTGGACCGTGTCTCCGTCTCGTTGGAAACGAAGGTGCCGCTCGATGGTGGCGACGAGGACATTCACACCCTCGTCGAGCGCCTGTTGTATCAAGAGGTCGGGGATCTCGCTGGCAAACTCAATACGGGCCGATCCCGCAACGACCAGGTGGTGACGGATCTCCGTCTCTGGTGCGTCGATGCGCTGCGAGATGTCGACGCCGAAGTTGCGGCGTTGGGCCGGGCGCTCTTGGGCCAAGCCCGTCGCGGCATCGACCTCATCCTCCCGGGTTACACCCACGGTCAGCGCGCGCAGCCGGTTCGTTGGGCTCACGTGGTGTTGGCGCACGCATGGCCGCTCCAGCGTGACCGATCGAGGATCGCACAAGTTGCCGAGCGCCTCTCCGAACTCCCCCTCGGCGCCGGGGCTCTCGGTGGATCGGGTGTTGGAGTCGATCGCGAAGCGTTGCAACAGGCCCTCGGCTTTCGCCGTGTGGCCGCAAACTCACTCGACGTGACCGGATCACGAGACTTTGTCGCCGAGATCCTGTTCGTCCTCGGGCTGATTGCGACCGACGTGTCCCGGCTCGCGGGTGAACTGATGACGTACACTTCATCTGAGTACGGATTCATCCGGCTGGCGGACGAATTCTGCACCGGCTCGAGTCTCATGCCGCAAAAGCGGAATCCGGATGTGCTCGAACTGGGCCGAGCAAAAGCTGCACGCATCGTCGGCGATCTCATGGGTGTGCTCGCGCTCGTACGAGGATTGCCGGCCGGGTACAGCAAGGATCTGCAGGAAGACAAGGCGTTCCTGTTTGACGCGGTAGATCACCTGCTGCTGACCCTTCCTGCCCTCCGCGGTGCCGTCGAGACCATGGAGCCCGTCGAGCCGCGCATGACGGCGGCGCTCGACACAGGCCTGCTGGCAACCGATCTCGCCGACGGCCTGGTCAACCTCGGCATCCCATTTCGAGAGGCGCACCGGCTGGTTGGGAAGCTCGTCGCCGCCGCAGAGTCGCTCGGCGATCCGATCACGTCGGTCCCAGCAGAGACCGCGCAGGCGATTCACGCAGCGTTGCCGGATTTGATCGAGCACCTGGGATCGTGGGAAGAGTCGGTAGAACGTCGCGCAACGGTCGGTGGCTCGTCCCGGCGGTCAGTAACCCGGCAGCTCGAGGAACTGGAGAAAGCGTTCAACCCCGCGTAACACACCGCACCGCAATCCGAACGAACTCTGCAGCCTCAATCGTCGCTACGGTGTTCTCTGCGGTTTCAGGGCTGATTGGGGTGGCATTGGCTCCGGCCCGACCTCCATGGTGTCTCGGTGCTCTCTGCGGTTCTCGGGGCTCAGTGGGATGGCCGGCCTCAGCGTGCCGGGATTCGGGGCACTGCCCTAGCTTGAGTCTCGGGTATAAAGAAACGTCTGCGGCGTGTTGAGTCCGGTTCGAGCGATCCGGCTCGTCCCCTCCCTGACGAGATTGCCTGCCTGGCAGCAAGCCCCTCAACACGCCGCAGCCGCTTGTGCTCAACTCCTCCTACGCAGCCCGGCGTCAGTGGTTTCAGCCGGCCTGTAACGCTTTCTATCAAATTGGATGCGCCGATGCGGGGAATGGTTGCAGCTCCCGTTGGCGTACGCCGTTCAACGAGAATCGAAACTGCTCGGAAAAAGGTCTCTTGCAGTGCTTTGCCTCACGGACTCGTTAGTGATGCGCGTTGCATAATGCTGCGTTCTGCATGCAAGCAGGTGCGGGGAGGCTGCCGGAGAAGGGTTTTGTTGAGTTATGTCATTGTTTTACAATGATTTAGCTCTTGGCACACCCATTGCCTTTGGGTACGCGTGGGAGGTCCCGCGAACGGATTCGCGATAACTGCTTCCCATCACACACAAAGCCCGAGTGGGTTCACAGTTGGAGCACTTGATGACTGGTACGTATTCACCGTTTCGAGTCCTCGGCGACACCAGGGGACTCGCGTTGTTCGCGACCATCGCGACCATGGTATTGATATCCGTTTTGGCGATCGCTGCCGTGTCGGGCGTTCGAACCATTGTCCAGACCGCACGCGTCGACTATGGCACGTCGCAGGTCTTCTTTGCCGCGGAGGCAGGTGCGGAAGCCGTCATGGCGCAGATGGAAGACGCGCTCAAAGACGGCAAGATCGAGAACCATGAGATCAAC
>JBFHWR010000059.1:0-14814 GCA_041599395.1 Gemmatimonadales bacterium
CCTTCGCCGAATGACCGGGTGCCAAGGGCATGTCGCAGGTCCCACGCGACCCGGTGCATCCCCTGGTGTGACGGAACGTCCATGGTTCGCACCGTGTCTCCTTGCTGGTTTACGACCCGCAGCTCGGCCGACTCGGTGTCGCGCGGCAGGTAATAGGTGATCAGGGCGCCAAAGGGAGGGTTCTCGCCCGCATATGCCGCCTGCCCGCGGTACGACGTGTCCTTCCAGTATTGGAAGATTGTCGAAGGGCGGATTGGGAACACGTGCGCCACGTGGGGACGAGACCGCGACCATTCCACGAGAGGCGTCAAATCATCGAGGATCCAAATACTCCGGCCGTGTGTGCCGACAACGAGATCATTGTCGCGCGGATGTATGACGAGATCGTCGTACAATGTGGTTGGTAGATCTGCGAACCGTGCCCACTGTGTGCCCCCATCGGTGGAAGCAAGTAACGCGTGTTCGCTCCCGACAAACAGCAACCCGTGTGCGTCCGGGTGCTCGACGATCACATTGAGCGAGCCGTCGGGAAGGTTGTTCGTTATGGACGTCCAGCTTCGCCCGAAGTCTCGAGTGCGGTACGCGTAAGGCGCGAAGTTTCCATCTCGGTGCGCGTCGAATGTGGCGTACGCCGTGCCAGGCGCCGTTGCGGACGCGATCACGCGACTCACGTAGGTGCCGGACGGAACCCCTGGGACGTTGTGCGAGACCTCCGTCCAGGTCCTCCCGCCGTCTCTCGACACCTGGAGGTTTCCGTCATCGGTTCCCACCCACACGATGTTTGGATCATGCGGCGATTCGGCAATCGTCACGATCTCGCCGAATGAGCTGGTTCCGTCATTCTTCGAGAGAATCGAATCCGATCCAAGCACTCCCATGATGCGGAGCGTGTCGCGGTCGATCTGCTTCGTCAGGTCGTCCGTTCGCTCCCAGGAGTCCCCGCGATCCCGTGAGATGAACAGACGGTTGCCGCCGAGGTAGAGGACGCGCGGGTCGTGGCGGGACACGAGACTTGGTGTCACCCAATCGAAGCGATACGGTGGCTCACCGGCCGGCGGATACGGGCGGATTCCCAGCATGTCCCCCGTCTCCGCGTCCAGGCGAATGATGTTGCCGTTTTGCGCGAGTACGTACACGTAGCGGTAGTCCGTGGGATCGATCTGCTGGTACATGCCGTCGCCAAACCCGATCTGTCGCCAATCGTCGTTGATGATGCCGATCCAGTGACGAGTCGCGCTGGGTCCCATCCACGAGTGGTTGTCTTGCATTCCGCCTGCAACGTGATATGGCTCCCGCATGTCGACGCCGATGGCGTAGAACTGGCCGATGGGAATGTTGTTCATGCGGATGTATGTCTGACCCATGTCCCACGTCTCGTGAAGCCCGCCGTCCCCCGCGAGATAGAAGTGCGCCGGGTTAGCGGGATTGATCCACATCGTGTGAAAGTCACTGTGCACGCCGACGTCATAGGTCGGACGGGTGGGTAACGTGTCAAATGAGCGGCCGCCGTCTTCGCTTTTGTAGAATGACACTGCGGCAACGTACACGCGGTCCGCATTTGTCGGGTCGATGAAGATGTGACTGTAGTACATCGGTCGGGGGTTCAAGGCGCTCACTTGTTCCCACGTTTCCCCCCCGTCCTGGGTTCTGTAAATGCCCGACTCCGACGCGTGTTGGACGATCGCGCTCAAGATCATCGGGTTGGTGGCGGCGATGGCGAGCCCAATCCTTCCCTTGTCTCCTGTCGGGATGCCGCTGGTCAGTTCCCGCCAGGTCTGCCCGCCGTCGGTTGTCTTGTAAATCCCACTCCCGGGCCCGCCGCCGTTAAAGCCCCACGTGCGTCGCATCCGCTGGTATGCCGCGGCGTACAACGTGTTGGGATCGGTGGGATCCATGACGAGATCGACGACGCCGGTCATCTCGTCGACGTACAACACTTTTTGCCACGTTTGCCCTCCGTCGGTGGTTTTGTAGACGCCTCGGTCCGGGCTCGGGGCCCAGAGGTTCCCGAGTGCTGCGACAAACGCGACGTCCGGGTCGTTTGGATGAACTTGCACGCGCCCGGTGTGACGGGTCTCCGCGAGGCCTAGGTGAGCCCACGTTTCGCCGCCGTTTGTCGACCGATAGACGCCGTTTCCCCAGGACGTGCTCTGACGGTTGTTCTGCTCGCCGGTGCCGGCCCAGATGACGTCGGGATTGGAGGGTGCGATCGCGATGTCACCAAAGGTGCTCACCGCCTCGTGATCGAAGATCGGCGTCCACGTTGTCCCCTTGTTTGTCGACTTCCAGATCCCGCCTGACGCCGTGGCGACGTAGACGGTGGATGGATTGTTTGGCAGCGCCTCGACGTCGTGAATCCGACCGCCGGTGACCGCAGGACCTATTGAGCGAAAGCGAAGTTCGGCAAGGTCTTGGCTCGTGATCGACTGAGCTTGTGAGAGGGCGGCGACGGGAGTCAGGACCGCAAGCACAAGCGTCACGCATCGGACGGTGAAAAAAGAGGCGCGGCAGGTCATCGGTGCCTCGGTGTCGGAAGGTGAAGGGGAAGCGAGTGTGGCAATGTACGCCTCCCAGGAAAGGAGATCAATGACACTCCTTGCCATCCATACGGGCCCGTCGGTCGTACTTACACTAGAGGAAACTGAATGGTGGATTCGACATGCGGAGCGATCTTGTTGGCGGTCGGTAGCGCGGTATATTGCGGGGACTTACCAATGACGGTCCATGGAAGTCCCAAACCTCGCGATCTCCTATTTGTCGTGGGTGAACGAGCCGCGCAAAGTACCAACCTTTCTGACGGCGAGTTGTTGGGCGACGTCGAGCGGGGACAAGAGTACGCGCTTCGCACGCTCTACGATCGGCACGCCTCCACCCTATTGGGTGTGGCATACCGCATTCTGGGCGAGCATGCGGATGCCGAGGAAGTCGTGCTCGAAACGTTCACACAAGCCTGGCGCCAGGCAGCGAGTTATGACAAAACCCGAGGCTCTGTCATCGCATGGTTGAGCACAATCGCACGCAGTCGCGCATTAGATCTGATGCGCGCGGCAACGCGTCGCGCGCGGACGCGCGTCGACGCGGTGCAAGGCGTCGTGGACGGACCCCCGGCCATGGGCAACGTGGGGCGTGAACCCGACTATGCAGCCGAACAGAACGAGCGCCGGCAACGAGTCCAGACGGCGCTCGCCGATCTTCCGGACGACCAACGGAAGGCCATCGAGCTTGCCTATTACGGTGGTATGTCACAGTCGGAGATTGCTCACCATTTGAACGAGCCGCTCGGAACGGTGAAGACCCGCATTCGGTCAGGGATGATGAAACTGCGGGACGCGTTACGCTCACTGTACGGAGATTCGTTGGCATGAGCACCGACCGCGAGCAGATCCGCGAGCTGGCGGCAGCGTACGCGCTCAACGCGCTCGACCCCGACGATAAGCAGCGGTTTGAGGAACTATTGTCCTCGTCGCCCGACTTGCAGCGGGACGTGGACGAATACCGAGAAGTGAGCGGTTTGCTCGCCCTGAGTTCGCCAGAACGCATGCCGGGCTCGGCTCTGTGGGAACAACTGCGCGAGCGAACAGCGGGCACAGCCGCACCAACCCAGGTGGTTCCCATGATGAAGCAACCACAGCAATTCAGCCGGCTCGCGTGGGCGGCAGCCGTCGCCGGGATTCTCGTGGCAGCCGGGTTCTGGCTCAGGAGCCGGGAACTCTCGCAAGACGTTGCTACCCGCGATGCCGAACTGGCGCGCGTCGCCGGAGAACTCAACGAGCGAGACGCGTTGATCGACCAAGTGCTCGGATCGAATACCTCGGTCTTTACGTTAGCGTCTGCGGAAGAAACGGCGCCGACTGTTCGCGTGTACTGGAATCGCGACACCAACGTGTGGGTGCTGCGCGCGTTCAATCTCACGCCGGCCGATCCGAACCGAACGTATCAGTTCTGGTTCATCCGTGACGGCGCAGCGGTCCCGTCGGTGACGTTCAATTCAGAGGCAGATGGAAACGCGACGGTCAGGCTGGCGGGGCCGGCCAATACGGTAGGGATTACCGGAGCAGCAGTCTCCGAGGAGCCGGCCGGCGGATCGCAGCAGCCAACGACGGTCGTGCTGATCGGACAGGTGGAGTAGGGAACGTTCAACGTTCAACATCTACCCTTCAACGGTTAGCGTCCCGCGTCCCGCGTCCAGATCAAGACGAGAAACTGGATGTTGGATACTCAGTCATTGGATATTGGATACTTGATGTTGCGTCGCGCGTCGCGCGGCCGCCGCATCATCCGGAAAGAGTCCCCCGTCCAGCGCTCGCTCCAGGTACGATACTCCCGAATCCCGCTCACCCGTCGCAACGCGGATCATGCCGGCGTAAAACAGCAGCTCCGGTGACTGGCCGCTCCATGTCGCTGCGGAATCGATCACCCGACGCGCGCGTGCGAAGTGCCCCGCTGCATACAGCACTGCTCCCAAGGTGAGGTACGACTCCGGCCCTGGCCGCTGACTGGCATCGCGTTCGGCCAGGTCGAGCGCACGCTCGGTGTTTCCGCGGCGGGCCAGATGCATCGCGTGGGCGCCCCAGAACGCGCGGCCATACCGGGGGTCTGAGACTGCTTGCTCGAACGCGGCTGCCGCCGCCTGCTCGGCGTTCTGGTCGTTGCGCAAATTCGCCAGCCGCGCAACCATGGCGTGGCCTTCGGCGCCGCCTCGCTCACGGGCCGCCAACGCATAGAGACGCTCCGCCTGTCCGGGTTTGTTCCGGAGCAGCGCAGCCTCTGCCCTTCCCATGAGCGCCGCGGTGTAATCCGGACGGTCCGCGAGCGCGTTATCGTACAACGTCTCCGCCGATTCTGCGTTGCCCAGGGTCAGTTGAACGTCGCCTTGCCTGACGTTGCACCAGGCCCTGAGCGCGGTTCTGAATGTGTGTTTTCGGCGGCAGGCGCGATGCAGCGCATCGCGTGCGGTTGCTGCCCGGCCTGTCTGTTCGGTGAACCGGGCTTTGCGGGAGAGATAGCCAAAACTCCCCGGGTCCATCCGGTTGAGGGCCGCCACGGCGCTGTCGTACCGACCCACTTCGAACCACGCGTCGAATAACAGGCCGTTGGTTGCTCGACGGGGCGACGCCTCGAAGGCGGCCAGGGCGGCCGCGAGCGCTTCCGGAAACTCGTGCCGCGCGATGTAAACGGGGACGAGCCGTGCGAGTGCCGGTCCAAAGCCCGGATGTACCTCGAGGACATTGCGCAGCACGCGTTCGGCTCTCCCGACGTCATCGATGTCGCGCGAATCGCCGAACCGCATGAGATATCGGCTCGCGAGTTCCACACCGGCAATCACGTCCGCCGGCCGCTCACGCACGCGGTTTTCAAAGAACCGGATGGCGCCGTCCACGGCCTCGGATTCCGATGGAACCATCGGAGTACTCTTGGACGGCGCGATGATCAGCGCGACACCGACGGCCACCAACGCGACCGCGCCGGTACGCCACGCGTTGATCGTCATGGCAGGTTCGCGGTCGCGAGGTACGGGAAGGTTGCAGGATATGGCCGGTCGTTGTCATCGACATTGTCGTCGGACAGACCGGTGCCCGCCCCGAAGACAAGCGTGAGAGACGCCGTTGTGACGTCGTCTGATGGCGTCCGCCCATTGAGATACGCACTCGGCATATCCAGGTCGACCGTGAGGACATCCGGCAACAGCACGTTGGCCAAGCTCTCCGCGTCGGCGTCCGTGTAGCCAGCCACATTCATCAGGAATCCCTTCACCGAGGTCTTGAAGGACGCGCGCTGATCCGTCGGGATGGATCGGTTATAGCTGTCCTTTTGGCTGGTCGGTAGGAACACGGTCGCTATCGCGGGCCGCCCCATGAAATCGACCTGGGTGTAGGTCGCGTTCCCCGGGTCGAGGAAACTGTCACCGTCGCATCCGATCCCACCGAGTGAGAGCGCGACGACGGAAAGCATGTATGTACGCATGGTTTGTCCTCTTCGTATTCGTAGAGTTAGGAAGTCGCGCGGCTCGAGGTGGCCCACACACCAATGTTGGATGCACCGATCAGCGATCGGGGTACCTCGACCACGATGGCGAGAGTGTTGAGTCCCTCCAGCGTATCGGTCCCCGGATCGTTGAAGGAACTGGCTTCCCCGGCCAAGATGGCGAGGAGCTGCGTGAGATCGATGTAGAAAGGATCGTCCCGCACGCCGGCGAATGCCTGCATCCCCCCCTCGTTGATCACGAACGTCTCGCTGGCGCCGCTCACCCGGCCACCCATCACTGGGCCGGACGTCAGCTCCATTGACGACGTTCCGGTGCTGGCCGGCTGCGCCGGACCGCGGATGATGAGTCTCTGGCCGCTTCCATCATCGACCACGAGCGCCTGGATGACGAGGTCTTCGACGGCGTCGGCATTCGTGTCGATCTTCCATTGATACATGATGTCTGAGGGAAACCGAACTGTCGCGGCGTCATCGGGCGCAATCAACGGACGGACGGTCATCCCGAACACCACCCGCGAGTCGTCCGCGGGGTTGGTGAACACGAACATGTCGTTGATGTCGGCGTCTGCGTCACTCGTAGTGATAGGTGCGTCGATGTGATCCGCGCTGGAGAGACGGTCGGATACCACGACCGCGCTGATCAGGAGGCCCAGCGCCAAAGTGCCAAGCAGCCGGCCTCGGGTGTTCCAGTTCCTCATAGCAGCTCCTCGTGAATACGGTTTCAGCGGGTCTCGCGGCCCGCCTCCACGAGAGCTACGTCAGGCGCGCGGAATCGGATTGGTTGGGGTCAACCCGGGAGCCCGGATTCTAACGTTAGCCTGATCTGGGATGCGTCCGGTGGCGCCAGAGCGTCACCTGAACTGCACTCGGTGCAACGGATGGTGGGGTGTTGTACCGCAGAGAACGCGGAGACTGGAGGGACGTTGAGATGGTGCTCCGTCGCATTTGGAGCGGCATTCCCTCCGTTTTCGGTCGCTGGGGTGTTTCACCACAGAGAACACGGAGCACACAGAGACGGGGTTGGTGCGAATCTCTACAGTGATTTTTGGTGGCGCGCACCCGGTCTGCGTGACCACGAAGAAAAAGCTCCGTGGGCTCTGCGATCTCTGCGGTCGTTTCTGGAGGTGGGGGCGGGGTGGCGCAGGTTCTGCGATTCGTGAATCAGAGCCCGAACCAATACGTGAACTTGAGGATAAACACGTTCTCGGCGGCCGTATTCCACAACTCACCGAAGTCGCGGCCGAGGTCAAACGTCCCTGCGTCTTCCCGATTCCGCCGGCTCTGTTGCCATACCAGGAATACGGTCGAGCCCGGGCGGTACTGCCAGCGCAGCACGGCGTTCAGCCGCAGGGACTGCACGTTGAAGTCGCGATCTGAGAAGGAGAAATCGCTGCTCCCGTCGCCGTCAAAATCGACGTACCGGGTGTCGCCGGAGACGCAGGTGCGTCCTCCCTGACAGGACACGTCGTCGCTCAGCAGTGTTGCCGTCCCCTCCTCGAACACGTCGAAATCGAATGATTCGGACCGCTCGAGTTGCTTGTAGGTCAAGTAATCTCCGGACGACAGCAGCGGTTGCGCGAACAGCTGAAGCGTGAGGTTCGGCGTGAAGGTCATATTGAGACGGGTCTCAACCGAAAATGAGCGCCGGGCAAGGTCCGAAAAGATGTAGCGCCGGCCATAGGTCGGTCCGAACCCGACATCATCCGTTTGGGACACGTACTGGGCTGGGTCCACTTCTTTGCTGTAGGAGGGCTCGATGCGAAGCTCCAGGCTCGGTGCGGGCCGCAAGACCACATCGAGTCCGGTGCTCCAGTTGTACGCGCCTTGGTGACGCCATTCATATGTAAACGACGGTTGCAGCGTGACGCTGTGCCGCCGGTCGGTGTTGCCCCGAACCGTGAGTCGGGTGGACGCCGGGTCCAGCATGAGGGGGCCACCGCGTGTCGCGGCATCGCTCTGCGACTGCGGAGAGTACCAGCCGCTCACGTCCAGCCCCCAATAGTTCAGAAATTCGACGTCCGCGCTCGCCGAGAACGCGCCGCGCTTGTGCGCGCGTTTCCACGACTGCCACGAGAACGCGTCGTCTAATGCCTCGTGTCGGAAATTGTGGAACGTGAACGCGTTGAGCCGATACGATCGGAACAGACGGCCGGGTCTGATCTCGCGGTACGAGAGACGTCCTCCCAAGTCGATGCGCTCACCCTGCGTGGAGAAACCGATGTCGTTGACCTCGAACCCCGACGTGACCTCGCCCAGCCACAGGGCCCCGGTCCAATGCTCGGCGCTGCGGCGCTCGAACTGGAGCCGCCAGTCAACGCCCGTGAGGGAGGTCGCCGCGGAATCCACCGAAAAACGCGTCGCGTCGGGACGCTGAAAATAGTGATTGCTTGCCTGCTGGATTCGGAGCAATGCCTCGGGGGAGCCGCGAACGTGGGTTCCACCCAGGTAGCCCCAGAGCGCCCAGTTGCGGGATCGCGCGCCACCCCAATTGTGCTCGAAGTCAACGCCGGCCGTCATCACGTTCGACGTGAGGAAATCAAAGCTGCCGTCCGCAGGCAGGTTACGATGCATCCCGGCGACGATCGCGCCGATTTGCGACGCGCCGCCACGGAAGTCCTGCTGGACCCGCACCACGCCAAACTCGCTCCTCGGTTCAACCGTGAATTCGTCGAACACGCCACTCGTGCTGTCGAACGCCGAGCCCCGTTCCTGGCCCGTCACCGCTGCCAGGGCGCCAATCGACAACCCGCTCGGTGTCCGGCCGGTGAGCTTGGCTGCGCCCAGGATCGTGGTCTGACCGGGAATCTCAGAGAAATCGGCGCCGTCGGGCGCAGACCCGCGCGGTTCGCGGCCGATGCGCCGGCTGTAAAACAACCGGTTGGTACGTCCCGAAAGCGAAAAATCGAAGATCTGGGCGTCCTCGACAAAAAATGGTCGCTTTTCAGGGAAGAACGTCTCGAACGCCGTGAGATTGATGACGGCCGGGTCCACCTCCACCTGCCCGAAGTCCGGGTTGACGGTCAAGTCTAGCGTATATGCCGCGCCCAATCCGTAGCGAACGTCGAGACCGGCTTGCGTCGCAAGCTTGGAGCCATCGAAGAACGGATCCCCCGCGACCGCCGGCGCCGTGTGAGCGCTGCTCAGCGCATAGGGCCTGAGCTCGAGCCGGCGGGATCCCTGCGGCAATCGGAGACCCTCGAGCCGACCAAACACGCTCACTTTCCCGTGCGACACCCGCGATTCCAACGCCAGGTAGGTCCGCTCGTTGCTGCGCACTCGGCGGCGGGAGAAGTTGACCCCCCAACTCTGCAGCGAATCGGCGGCGTCATACCGCACCTGCGACAGCGGAATGCGAAGCTCCGCGGTCCACCCGGACGAGTCGCGATGCACCGCCGACTCCCACACTGCGTCCCACGCCTCGTCCTCATCGGTGTCATCGTACAAGTAGACGTCGCGCTGGACACCAGCGGCGCTCACCCGGAACCGGTACCCCGTTCGCCGGTCGTTGTTGGGATCGAGCGACAACTCGAAATAATCGTATTGGCCTTGTTCGTCCCGTCGCACCAGTTGATCGCCGATTCCTTGAGGATCCCGGTCGTACAGCGCGACGCCGACGAAGATGGCCTCCGTGTCATACAGCACCCGGACCTCGGTCCGCTCCTCCGGTGCGGCGCCTTCCACGGGCTCACCCTGCACGAAGTCGCGAGATGGCCGTGCTCGTTGCCACGCGGCTTCATCGACGCGCCCGTCGATACGAATGTCACTCGTCCGGGCGGCGGCCTGGACGGTCGGGATGGTCGACGCAGAGCCGATCCCGTCCAGGTCGGCCGATGTCAGGATTTCTTGCGCGGTGGCCGGGCTCGCGACCTGGAGGGCGGCGAGCACGGCAAAACCGGTGAGCGTGGCGCGAACGACGCTCACCGTGCGCGCAGCGGCCACCTGGTCGGGCGCGCGCGCCCCCGATATCAGAAGGGAGTTGTTCACAAACCCTAGATACGCAGACGGAGACGGTTTCGTTGAGCGTCCGGTCAATTGGCTGGGAAGCTGATCATCACGTGCGCCCAGGGTGTGCCGGGGAACATCAGCCATGGGCGCGTGCGGGAGGGCTGTTCCGGGATGCCGGTCGTCTGCTGTGTGGCGTACGGAATGTAGATCACCTGTCGCGATTGGGCGGCCTCCGCGGTGTCGCCGGATCGCACAAAGAGGGAGGCCGGCTGATCTGGCATCTTGAGCTTGCCGGACTCGAGGTCCGCCAGCCGCGCGGCGTTCACGTCGCGAAGGCCGGTCACGCCACTTGCTCGAAGTGCGCGGCCTCTTGCCATGAATGGCTCGAGGCTCTCGTGGTAACACGCCACACTGAACTGTTCCTGCTCCGGATCGTCCGCCAAACAGATCATCTCGTTGGTGCCCTGGCGAATCATCGTCAGCTTGCCGCCTTCATACCCGAGCACGCTCGCACCAGCCTGCATGGGCTCGGGCAGCGCGGTCACGGCCTCCGCGATCTGCTGCGCCGCCGGTTTGCTTTGCGCCATGGTGGTCGCCGTGCAGGCCATCAACGATCCGAGAGCGAGGAGAGCTGCGGACGTGCGCATGGTTGCTCCATTCTGAGTCGAGTGCTGAAGATAGAGGGTCGGGACAGGCCATGAAAGGATGACAGGAGTCGATGCCGCTTCAGAGTGGCAAGATCGGTAAACGCACTGTGGGTGAAGCGCGTCACATGAATTGGAGGCAAGGTCGCGGAGTGACATTGACGGAGATCCGGCAGCTCGATGATTCGCTCGCGAACCTCATTCCTCGGGCGCAACGCGGCGACCCGGAGGCGTTCGATGAGCTGGTGCGCCGGTGCTATCACCAGATCTACCGCTGGGCACTGAGCCACGCAGGCGACCAAGACGAAGCCGATGATATCACGCAAGCAGTCCTCATCAAGTTGCACCGCCGTCTCGGATCGTACCGAGGCGGCGCACGCTTTACGACATGGCTCTTTCGCGTGACCAGAAATGCGTCGCTCGAGCTGCAGAGACGTGGGAGCCGACACCGGCATCTCGGGCTCGACGAGGTGCCCTTGGAGGCGATCCAAGGGGATGAACCCGAACAGGTTGATCGGTCGGCGGCGACAGCAGCGGTCCGGCAAGCGTTCCAGGCGCTGCCGAAGGGTCAGCGCCACGTGTTCGACCTCGTCGACCTTCAGGGGTTCACGCCAAAGGAGGTTGGGGAAATGCTGGGCATGAAATCGGTGACCGTGCGCGCACACTTGTCCAAGGCGCGACGGGCGATTCGCCGCCGGATGCTGCACCAGTATCCCGAGCTGGTGGAGGAGCTTTCCTAATGACGTGTGCAGAGGCGCGGGATGCCTTGCTCGAAGCCGATCTGGCGGAAATCAGGGGCGAAGCCGACACGCCGCTCGGGGACCATCTCACGACGTGCGAGCGGTGCCAGGCGGCTGCCGCGGCGATCCTCGGTCAGCAGGGCGCCCTCGCGCGAGCGCTCGACCACAGCCGGCCCCGTACCCCGGTCGAGACGGCGCTGGAGCGAGTCCGCGGCCGGCTCCGAGCGCGGGCCTCGCGTCGTCGCGCCCTCCGGTGGGCCGCGCCCCTGGCGGCAGCTGCCGGGATCGCAGGGGTGGCTGTGCTGCGAAACGGCGGGGGGCCATCTGCGGCCCCGGACTCCCCGGCAGTACCCGACGCACCGGTCGCCTTTGATCTGGGGCTCGCACCGGATCGAAACGTGGCGGTCTTTGAGAGTGCGGCGCGACCGAACGTCGTCGTCGTGTGGTTTTACTGATTTGTAGTCCCAAAGGAGTACGTGATGCGACAGATGCTCGTAGCAACCTCGATCGCGATGGCGTTGGCCGCGGTTGGTTGTGGATGGGGCGGAGAACTCGATACGCGGACCTTCGAACTCACGTATCTGGAGCCGGGGAACGCCGCCCAGATTATCGACCCCTATGTGTACGGCGATCGGCCCGACGCGCCGGGGGCGCTCAGTGTTGCGGGGAACCTGCTCACCGTGCGCGAGACCCTGGATAACCTGGAAAAGATCGCGCGGGTCTTGGAGCAATACGACAAGCCGGCACCCAGTGTGCGGCTGCGGTTTCAGATCATCGAGGCCAATGGTGCCACCGCAACCGACCCTGCCATCGCTGACATCGAGGCCGCGCTGCAAGAGCTATTTCGGTTCGAGGGCTTTCGGTTATTGGAGGAAGCCGTCCTAGGCGGAGCCGCCGGGAGCCGCATGATGGAAAACTTGCATCACGACCGCCTAGGCGGGCGCGCGGCGATCGAAGCCGCGATTCGAGAGGTCCGCGCGGTCCGCGACAGCGGGACCGTCCGCCTCGATGTGGCGCTGCGCCTCAACCGGTACGGACCGGTGATTGAGACGAGCATCAACGTCCGTGCAGGACAAACAGTGATTCTGGGGAAAGCAAAGATCGGGGACGAGTTGGGAACCCTGATCCTGACGGTGCGCGCGGAGCTGATTCCTACTTAGGGGTTAGGGGTTCAGGAGCTAGGAGTTAGGGGGTGGGGCGGCCCTGGCTCCTCGCTCCTAGCGCGCCTAACCCTTTGTCAATCGTCGGTCGGCCGCCTGACCTCGGCCAACAGTCGCTCGATCTCGGACGCGGGAAGCCACCGCCCCGCAAGCATTACCCCGGCCTGACGCTTCACGTTGTGAATGTCCGCAAGCGGGTTCGCGTCGAGCAGCACGAGATCGGCCCGCTTTCCCACCTCGATCGTGCCAAACGAGTCGGCTTTTCCCAGGTACACGGCGGGGTTCTTGGTACCCGCCTCCAGGGCGGCATAGGGTGAGAGGCCTGCATCTACCAGGGCGGTCATCTCCTGGAGCGTGGCAAAGCCGGGGACATTGAACACCTGGGGTGCATCGGCTCCGAGGAGGATGCCCACGCCGCCCTCGTGCAGCTCTCTGATGAGGCGCCGTCGGAGCGTGATGAACCGGTCCACGCGTTCGGGCGCGAGCCCGAGTTGTTCCGCTCGCCGATTCGTGCTGCGGACGTAGTTGTCCAGCTGTTCGCGGGAGAGGTACATCATCTCCGGCCGCTGAGCGGTTTCCGAAGCCTCGCTCAGCATGCCGTTCTCGAACAACACCTGGGTCGGTGTGACCCAGGCGCCCGCTGCGCGTGTCGCCGCGACGAGGTCGGGAATCTTGGACTCATCAACGTGGTCGATGAGGTTGAACCCAAACCACTGTGAGTTGCGTGGGTCCACGGGCGCTCCGCGCGGCACGAGGGCTTCGATGTACCCGTCCACATGCTCGATCGTCTTTTGACCCTTCTCGAGCACGTGCAGCAGGCCGACATCCGCCGGGACGTGGCCCGCGAAATGAATGCCCTCGCGGTTTGCGGCGGCCGCCATCGCATCATAGACGTTGCCACGGATGCCCGGGTGGACTTTCAGGAGATCGAAGCCGGACGCGCGTTGTTCGGTGACCGCTTGCCACGCCGCTCTGGGAGTGGGGATGCTGTTCCCATTGAGGGAGGGCCCCGCGATGAAGAGCTGCGGGCCGAGTTTCGCGCCGCGCCCGATCGCGGCGCGCAGGTCGGGCTGCGAGGGGGCGCCGAGCATGCCCCGCACGGTGGTGATTCCGTTGGCCACAAATAAGAGAAGCACGCGGTCGGCGTATTCCGGGGACTCGCCGCCCGGAATGTGTCCGTGCATCTCGGCCATTCCCGGAATCAGGTACTTGCCGGTTCCGTCGACGCGTGTGGCGTCGCTGGGAATCTCAACCTGTCCCGCGGGCCCCATGTCCGCGATACGCCTCCCGAGTACGACCACTGTCTGTCCGGTGAGGGTACGTTCACGATCCATTGGGAGAACTGTCACATTTTCAAACGCTACGACATCCGGCGCAGGCGCTTGCGCACAGACGCTCGGTGTAATGGCCAAGGTGGTCGTGAGCGCAGCGGCAGTGGCGGACCATTGCTGGGGGCGTTTCATAGGCCGAGTTCCTCGATTGAGGGCGAAGGCTCTCGCGAACCGGTCGCTACGCGGGCGGATGCAGCCGCCAACGTGATCACCTGTGTGAAGCTCGCGCCGGAGCCGGTATTCCGCCAGGGGAACCCTGGATGGTGCGACCTCTCCAAGACCTTCCGGATGGGACCCCGTCGCCGCGACCCGTCCCGCGGCGGCGTCACTCTGGTGTTCACTGGTCGCCGCGTGTTATTAGCACCGTGTGGAAAAACAGCTCTGCTGGCCCCGGTCCCCGACGGGTGTCCAGCGTATCGTAGCTACAACGCTTTCGGGCTATCCCAGGCGTGAGGGTGATGAGTAAGCCGACTGTCGCAATTCTCACAGGCGGGGGTGACGTGCCCGGGCTCAACCCCGCCATTCGTGCCATTACGATCCGTGCCTTGCGGGAAGGGTACACGGTGCTTGGCATTCGTCGCGGATGGGCCGGCCTGGTCGATGCCGTCCCGGAAAAACACGCGGATAACACGGACTGTGTGCAGGCGCTGACGGAGGACGTGGTGAACCGCGCGGGCCGGACCGGCGGGACGTTCTTGCACACGTCGCGCACGAACCCTTCGCGTCTCCCCCTCGCGGAGGTGCCGACGCATCTCGCTGACGCCTATCGTGCGGACGAGAATGACGTGACTCCCCACGTGCTCAAGGTCTTGGAGTTCTTGGGCATCCATGCCCTCATCCCCATCGGGGGTGACGACACCCTGAGTTACGCGGAGCGGCTGCGAAAGGAGGGAGTCAACGTCGTTGCCGTCCCCAAGACCATGGACAACGATGTTCCGGGGACGGATTACTGTATCGGGTTCAGCACGTGTGTCACCCGGACAATCGAGTTGACGCACAGTCTTCGCAC
>JBFHWR010000060.1:0-14653 GCA_041599395.1 Gemmatimonadales bacterium
CCAGGTACGCGGAGGCTCCGGCCGCCGCGGAACAGCTGCATTGCGAGGCCGAACGCGCCCTCTTTGCCCTGTGGCTGGGTTCGCAGCGGGACCGGGACGGTGGCGATTTGTCTCGCGCCCCGCGCGGCCTTCGCAACGAGTTCGGCGTTGGCCAGGGTCCCGTCCGATTGCAGCAACGCGTCGTTGCTCTCGCGCAGGCAGTTACGGAGCGTAATCAGCCGCATGGCGTACACGCCGGACAGCGGATCGCGGAATCCGTCGAGCTGCAGTCCCGGCTTGAGCAGCCACGGCGCGGAGCGTCTCACGAGCCGCATGGGCGGCGAGACATGGGTGTCTGTTGCTTCCCCGACGACGACGTCGACCCCCGACTCGATTCGCTTGATGAGGTCGGGCAGGACATCCGGCGAAACGGTGAAGTCGGCGGGGATGGTGACGGCGCAATCGCGGCGTGGCCGATCGGTGCGGTCGAGCGACTCCCGGAGCAGCTCCTCGAGGGTGGCGGCGTATCCCTGCGGCTCCGTGTGCCGGAACACCGATATGGGTAACGCCTCTTCGTACGGTTCCAGCACATCAGCCGAGCCGTCGGTGGAGTGATCGTCGCCCACCAAAAAGTGGTATTCGCGCGGAAACTCGTCGAATACCTTGCGGATTTTCCACAACAGCAATCCGATAGTGTCCGCGTTGTTGCACGACGCTATGCACACGTAGATCATCTCGTCTCGTTACTCCGCACGCTACGGTTCGAGCGCCTTCGAACCCGGTGATACCCCGCAGCCGGCTCGAGGGTCGGACCGGCACGGCAGGAATATAGACAGCGGTACACGCCAGGAGGGTCTCCTGCCCGCACTACGACTGAGACCCGCACTGTGATCTCCCGCACGGTCCGCCGCCGCGGTTGATGCCACGATGGGAACAGCAGCACGGCAGGTGGGGGTAAACGTATTGTACTCGACGGCGAAGGAACTGTGATTCTTGCCGACTTGCGGAAGCATTTTGCTCCGTCAGACGCCCAACTCGTGATCGACCTGTTGTCGGCGGGTGATGCGCGCCGAAAGCGGTCGCTTGCGCGGACCGCAGCGCAACAGGGCATTCACGAACTCCTGGACGACGCCGCGTTACCGCAATTGTTGCATGATGCGCCGGTGGACGGAGCGCCTTCGCAGGCGTTGCTTCTCTACGTACTCACACGGCACACCCTGCGTGAAGCGGGAATCGACGATCGCCGTCTGAGCGAGTACGTGGGCGCGCTGCTGCTCGAGTTTGGTGTCCGGGATCGAGCGCATCGCATCGCGCCGCACGATGATGCGGTCTATCGCTACGTGGCCGACATCGTCGCGCACATCGACACCGAACGAGGCAAGCGGGGGTTTCAACTCCGAGCGCATCTCGGCAACTTCACGTTGTGGCTCGCCGGGGTCTTTCCGGACTACGTGACCGCTCGGGTACATCGGAAGGGCGCGCCGGATCTCAGGTACTACGAAGAGTTGGGGGCCAGGGGATTCCGCCTGGCCTCCGATCATCAGCTCGCGGCGCGATACGATCTCGTAGGCGTCTATCGCCGCGCCGCTGATTCATTTGGCCGACTCCGGGTCGCGCTCAACCGGTTGTCCGACCGCGTGTTCTTTCCGCACAACGCCACGCCGGACCGGTTGTTACGTCAGGTGCGAGACGGATTCTTGGATCTTGCGTGAAGCCGGTACTGCTCGAGGCGGTCGGCGCTACCCCACGATTGTATCGATGGGCCCAAACAGTGGGCAGCGGTCGTTGCTCACGGCGCCCCATGTGACCCGGAGGCCAAAGAGCGGCAAGGTGCTGGTTTGGTCTGAAATCGTGCCGAGCTGCGGGAAGCCCCGGGGCGGCTCCGCCTCGTAAATCAGGACACCCTTGAACGTCTCCAGCGAGTCCTCGACCAGCACGAGCGCGAAGCCAGGGATCTGCGGGAACCCCTCACCCTCGTAACCGAGGACTGCGCCGTCGGTGCCGTGGCCGACGAGCGCGCGCGTCGTCCCATAACCGACAACGCGGGCCGGCACCACCCCGTCCACGGCGTCCGGGAGTTCCTGCAGCACCTTCTCCCAAGGGCCGATTTGCTCCAAGACCATCGATGCACCAGCCATGGAGGCGAACCCGCACACCGGGTTGTTTTCGGGATCGCCCGTCGAACACGCGCCCAGCCCCATCCCCGCGCCGAGCAATCCCCCAATCGCCAACCGTGACACGTTCATTCCCAATTCTATTGGGGGTATCGCTTCGGGGCCAGTGTGTCGCTTGACCGCTTCGTGAGGAGCACGTTATCGTTTTTTCTGATGGCGTGAAGATGATGAACGTTCCACGTGGAGGCACGACATGCCGACCTACCAGTACAAATGTGAAGAGTGCCACGAGACCTTTTCTCGGGTGGAATCCATCGTGGAGCACGGGCGCGAGCAGGTGAAGTGCTCGGCGTGTGGCTCTCAGCGGGTGACGCAAATCCTCGTCCCCTTCTACGCGAAGACGGTAAAGAAAAGCTGAGTGTTCGAACGGCTCCGCGCGGCCATCGAAGCTGCGCTCGACGCGGCCCGGCTGACGGACCGGCGGGACGTGGCGTTCGGCATGCGCGAGGGGATCGCTGAAGCGCGTGCGGCCCTCCATGGGATGCGGGAGGGGATCGCACAGACCGAGCGCCAGCTTACGATGGAGCGCAAGTACCTTGCAGACACCGAGCGGCGCGGCGGCCTGGCAAAGCAGGTGGGGGACGATGAGACGGTCCGGGTGGCGGAACGCTTCGCAGCCAAGCACCGTGAGAAGCTCAGGGTTTTGGAGGGCAAACTGGCTGCGCAACAGAGTGAGCTGGACCTGGCGGCGCGCGAACTCGCTGAGATGAAGGAACAATTCCAGAAGGTGGCGGGATCGTCGGAATTCGAGGCGGCGTGGGATGAACTCGATCGTGCACAAGCGGGCCGTGCGGCGTCACACGAGATGCGGGATGACCTGCTCCGGTCCGAAATCGATCGCGCGGCCAGGGAAGCTCAGGCCGAGGCCCAACTTGCGGAGCTGAAACGCAAAATGGGCAGGTAGACCGCAGAGGAGACGACATGGAAATCAAGCCAGACCGGATGGTTTCCCTTGGCTACGGGAAGTTCTGGCGTTCCGACGCCATCGTCGGTTTGCATCCGATTGCCGAAGAGCGTGGCCCTGGCAGACGCACCGAGGTGTATACCGCCACGCTGGATCATCCCATTGTCGCGTCTCGCAGCGAGCGCGCGATTCTGCAGGACATGGCCGTGGCCACGGACGAGGCGTTTCATATTCAGGAGGTCCGAACCGTACTCGCTGACCTGCTGGATGACTTGGACGACCTGCCGGATGTCCTGTCGCGAATGCTGCTCACCGAAGCCCGGTTCGACGTGCCGGCCTGGTCACGACGAATTCGTTCCCTCCTGGGGCCCGGCACGGCCGTTTCCAACGACGAACAGAACGAACTGTTTCAGTGACATTCCGCGATCAGCTCCGGTTTGCGACCGTGAAGAACGGTTGCCATTTCTCGGCTGGGGAGGGCGCGGTCATGAGGCTGACGACGACCAGGAGGGTCATTGAGATGAGGACGCCGGGTATCACGATGTAGGTGCTGTCCGCAAAGTCGAAGGCGGTCCCCCCCACGCTCGCCGCAAAACTGACCCCTAGCTCGCTCAACAGCTTGATCCCGACAATGCTCCCGAGCCCGCCGGCGATGCAGGCCACGCCCCCGTAGGGTGTGACGCGTTTCCACAAGAAGGCGGCGAGCAATGCGGGGGTCACACTCGCTCCGACGATCGCATAGGCGTAGAGGGCCATTTCGAGCACCGTTTGGAACTGCGTGAGCAGCAAAATGCCGAGCGCGCCGAACACCGCGATGCACACACGTTGCAGGCGCAGCAACTGCGCCTCGCTCGCATCGGGTTTGAGGAAGCGCTGGTAGATGTCGCGGCTCACGTTTGTCGACGGAACGAGCAGAAACGTGTTGCCGGTTGACAAAACAATGGCGACTGCAGCCGCGAGCAGGACAGCTCCACCAAGCATCGGGAGGCCGTGACGGGCGATGTAGAGAATCACGGTCTCGGACGCCGCCCGCCCGACGACCGAGGTTTGCTCCAGCAGATCGGGATACGTGGCGCGACCGACAATCGCCAGCAAAGCGAGAGCGGTTTCGATGACCACGATGCCTGCGACCATGCCGATCACCGCCTTCCGGGCGGCGTTTTCGTTCTTCGCCGAGAAGAACTTCTGGTACATGCCGCTCTCACCGAGCAACAAGAGAAACGTGGGCATGGCGACTCCCAACACCCACAGGGCATTGTGTCCCCCCAACGGCGTGAGGTGATCTCGCGGGAGCGCCTCGATGATCGTGCCGATCCCGCCCGCTTTGAGCGCCATGTACGGCAACGTCACCAGGACGGCGACCGTGATGATGATGCCATTGAACACATCGACGGTGACGATGGATACCATGCCGGCCAACGCCGTGAACACGACGATGGCGGCCGCGGTGATCAGCATCCCGGCGTTGGGGGAGATCGCCCCGTCCGTCACGATACTCAAGATCCATCCGCCGCCGCGAAACTGATACGCGGCGATCGTGACGTAAGCGAGAATAATCGCGATCGTGCCGAACACGCGCGCGGCGGCGTTGTAGCGTTGCTCCAAGAGGTCGGGGATCGTGTACTGCGCGATGCGGCGGACTCGGCCGGCAATAAAGAACGCCACGATGAGCCCCAACCACCCACCGAACGAGAACCACAGTTCCGAGACGCCGGAGCGGAACGCGAGCCCGGCGCCGCCGAACAACGATCCCGATCCGATCCACGTGCACACAAGGGTCCCGACGAGCAAGGCGACCGGCACGGCCCGTCCCGCAACCATGAAGTCGTCATGGCTCTTGACAGTGCGTGAGCGCCACAGGCTGACGGCAACCAGCCCCAGCGGGTACGCCAGCACGACCACGACCAAGAAGTTCATCGGCTTCCTCCACGCGGGGACACGGAACAGCGGTGCACTCGAAGTGCCCTAAGGTACGGCGCGTCCTCGGCTCTCGGGAAGATCTGAACGGTTCACGTGTGCCGATTCGGCAACGCCATCGGTGATTCCGCGTAATGGCATGCCGCCAGCCGCCCCGGTTGAATCGTTCGCAGCGGTGGAGATTCTGTTCGGCAGCGTTCATCCTTCCCGGGGTGCGGACAGCGCGGATGAAACACGCAGCCAGTAGGTGGTCGCTGTGGGCTCGGCAGATCTCCCCGTAGCACAATCCGTCGTCGCTCCACCCCGGCGCTGGGGACAGGCACCGCGGAAATGAGCGACGTGGTGTACGGGTGGAGTGGCTGGTGGTAGAGTGCTGCTGCAGGAGCCGCTTCCATGAGCTTCCCGCAGTACATGACCGCTACGGTGGTCGCCACATGTCGGACGACGGCGAGGTCATGGGCAATGAACAGATACGTCAGTCCGTGTCGGGCGCGCAGATGTGACAACAGATTGAGAACCTGGGCCTGAATGGAGACATCGAGCGCAGAGACCGGTTCGTCGAGGACTACGAATTCGGGTTGTACGGACAACGCGCGCGCGATTCCGACGCGCTGCCGCTGCCCGCCCGAGAGCTCGTGCGGAAACCGATCGACATAGGATGGGTCCAGTCCGACTTCTGCGAACAGCGCCCGAACGCGCTCATGCGTGGCGTCCCGCTCGGCCAGGCGGTGGACCTCGATCGGCTCTCGCACAGCAGCGCCTACGGTCATACGGGGATTGAGTGATCCGTAGGAGTCTTGAAAGACGATCTGCATCCGCCGCCGCAGATGACGGAGGTCGCGGTACGGTAGTGACAGCACGTCGATACCGTCGAAACGCACCCGTCCTCCAGTGGGCTCCAGCAGCCTGAGGATACAGCGACCCAGCGTGGTCTTTCCGCTCCCGCTCTCGCCAACCAGCCCGAGCGTCTCGCCTTTCTGGATGGTGAAGCTGACCCGGTCCACGGCGGTCACGCGTGCGCGACGGTCGAACAGACCGGTGTGGATGGTGAATTCCTTCACCAACCGGTCGACTTCCAGGAGCGGTGCGGTGCGTTCGACGCTCACTGCGGTCTCCGCTGGGGCTCATCGACGAGCCAGCACCGCGCGAGATGCCTGTCGGACACGTCGAGCAGGGTTGGCGTGTCGGCCCGGCAACGGTCCCATGCGAAGCTGCACCGCGGATGAAAGCGACAGGCGGGCGGCCACTGCGTGGCCGGCGGCACCGCGCCGGGGATCGCCCTCAGAGACCCGGGAGCGCTGTCGAGTCGCGGAATCGCATGCAAGAGCGCCGCGGTATACGGATGCGTCGGGCGCTCGAACAGCGTGCGGGTTGAGGCCGATTCGATGATCTGCCCTCCGTACATGACGGCCACGCGATCGGCGACCCCCGCGACGATGCCGAGATCATGCGTAATGAGGATCATGGCCATGTCGAACTGTCGCTTCAGATCCACGAGCAGCTCCAAGATCTGGGCCTGAATCGTCACATCCAATGCGGTCGTGGGCTCATCGGCGATCAGCACCTTCGGGTGGCAGGAGAGCGCGATCGCAATCATGGCGCGCTGCTGCATCCCGCCGCTCAGTTGGTGGGGATAGCTCGTGATGTGAACCGTGGGGTCGGCAATCCCCACGAGATCGAGCAGCTCGAGTGCCCGTACCCGAGCTTCCTTTCGGCTGATGCGTTGATGCGCGTGGAGCGTCTCCGTGATCTGCGTGCCAATAGTGAGCACGGGGTTGAGGCTCGCGGTCGGTTCCTGGAACACCATTGCAATCTCGGCTCCCCGAATGCGGCGAAGGTCTCGCGTGGCGAGCGTCAAGAGATTCGCGCCGTTGTACTCCACCACGCTCTCGGGACCGACCATCGCCGCATCGCCGAGCAGGCGGAGGATGGAAAGCGCCGTGACGCTCTTGCCGGCGCCGGATTCGCCGACCAATCCGAGCGTCTCGCCACCGTACAGGTCGAAGGATACGTCGTCAACGGCGCGGGCGGGTCCCGCCGCGGTAGCAAACGTCGTACTGAGATTGCGCACGCTCAGGAGCGGCGTCATGACGACCGCGGGTTCAAGCTGTCGTGCAGGGCGTCGCCGATCAGGCTGAAGCCGATCACAATGAGTACAATGATCAGTCCGGGAAACAGCGAGATCCACGGCGCGTCCAGCATGTGATGGTATCCCTCCTCGATAATGCGACCCAGCGTTGGAGTTGGATCAGCAATCCCGAGCCCGAGGTATGAAAGCCCTGCTTCCATGAGGACGATCTGGCCCACGCCAAGCGTCGCCGTGACGATGACGGGGGCCGCCAGGTTGGGTAAGAGATGATGGAGCACGAGGCGTCTGCGGCTCAGGCCAAGCGCGTGCGCTGCGGTGACGAAGTCCCGCTGACGCAGGCTGAGCACTTCCGCGCGCACGATCCGGCTGGTGCCAAACCAGCTCGTGAGCGCAAAAACGGTGACCAGTCCCAGTACATCCACATGTCCCCACAACGCGAAGACGACGAGCAACAACAGCATGCGCGGGATGGCGAGAGCCGCGTCCACCGCACGCATGACGACCGCGTCCAAGGTTTTCCCAACAAGGCCGGCAGCGATTCCAACGCCGGTTCCGATCGTCGCGGATAGTAAGACGGATAGGAGTGCGATGGTGAGCGAGATGCGTGCGCCGTACAGCACGCGGCTCAACACATCTCGGCTCAGGTGGTCCGTGCCGAAGAGGTGCGCCATCGACGGTGCTTGTATTTGCAAGCGATCGAGATCGAGTTGCGCAACTGGGTCGTGGGGTGACACGAAGGACGTGCCCGCGACCACCACGACGAGGAACCCCACGAGTGCGAACCCCACGCGCCCACGGGTGCTTCGCGCGACGTGCTTCAGCGCCCGCATCATGCGGCAGCTCGTGTGCGGGGGTCAATCACGCGATACAAGAGGTCGGCGAGCATATTCCCGAGTACGACCATCAATGCCCCCACGATGGCGATCCCCGTGACCACCGGGTAGTCACGACCCGCCGCGGACTCCGCGGCGAGCCGTCCCATGCCCGGCCAACCAAAGACCGGCTCGACCAGCACCGTACCCGACAACAGAACCGGAAACGAGAGCCCGAACAACGTGATGATCGGCAGCAGCGCGTTTCGCAGCATGTGCCGCACCCTGATGACGCGCTCATCCAATCCCTTGGCGCGCGCGGTGCGCACGTAGTCCTGGTGAATGACGTCGAGCATCGCTGCCCGTTGATAGCGCGCCGTCGCGGCGGCGCCCACGAGGCCGAGTGTCGCAGCTGGGAGGAGCAGGTGACGCGCACGGTCGCCGAACTTGCCGGCGAGCGGCAACGAGTCGTAGACCGCCGGGTCGACCGCACCGGTAGAGGGGAGCCAGCCGAGACCGTACGCGAACACAAGCACCAGGATGATGCCGAGCCAAAAGACCGGCATGGAATAGATGGTGAGCGTCGTGACGGACAGGAGATCGTCCAGCCGTGACTTGGGCCGTGTGCCTTGGACGACGCCGAGAAAGACCCCGAGCGCGTAGTCGATCAAGAGGGCAACGAGGGCAAGGAGGATCGTCTCGGGGATGCGATCGCGAATCGCATGCCACACGGGTCGGTTCTGGATGAACGATGTGCCAAGGTCGCCTCGCATGACGTGACTGACGTACGCGAGGTACTGCGTCGTGATCGGGCGATCCAACCCCAGGTTCCGGCGCAGTTGCTCCCGCGTCTCCTCGGTCAGCGAACGCGTGGGACTCATGGCCGCCACCGGGTCCCCCGGAGCGAGCCGGACGAGCGCGAAGGTCAACGTGGCAACCAGGAACACGATCACGAGTCCCTGGATGACGCGTCGCGCAAGCAGGGTCACCAACTCAGCGGCGACGGAGCCTGGTCATCGTGGTGCGCTTGATCATCGTTAGCGGGGAAGCATAGGCCCGCGGGAAGGGAACGGCCAGTGCCGGTTAACGGCTCTCCAGCGACTGCGACCGCCGCGCCATGTCATCGGCGCGCTCAGCCGTGCCCGACTGTCTGTAGGCAATTGACGCGGCGTGGAACGCTTCTGCGGCGCGTCGTGGCTCACGGACGTGCTGATAGATTTCCCCGAGTGCTCGGTGGACCTCCGCGATAGCCCAAGGGTGTTCCACCCGGCGCGCGACGGCGAGCGCCGTCCGGCCTGTTTCCTCTGCAACTCTCGGATCGGTATGCATCGTGACGAGCGCGAGGATTCGGAGCGCGTCGGCTTCCCCGAGCGGATCGTCCTGCTTGCGCGCAATCACGAGCGCTCGTTCGACCTGCGCGCGCGCAAGCGCGAGATCACCTCGTGCAAGTGTGGTTTCGGCATATGCGGCGAGTGCTTGGCCAAACAAGCGTTCGTTCCCGGCTCGCTCGGCGGAGTTGACGGCGCGCTCTCCCGCACTGCGCGATGCCGCGAAATCCCCCTGTTCCCGAGTGACGATCGCGGCGTTCAGCCACGCTTCTGCCAGGCCGCTCAGCGCGGACAGCTTGTCGAACGTCGCGATTGCGAGTCGATAGAATCCGAGGGCGCTGGCATACCGGGTCCGGTAGTATTCGACGTTCCCGAGGTTGTTTGCGCAGCGCCCGGTCATGAGGTCGTCGTGCAGTCGGTCGGCGAGCGTCAATGCTCGCGTGAAACGCCGCGTGGCGTCGTCGAGATCACCTATGGCGAGGGCGCCGGCACCAGCGACGTTTTCGGAACGCATGGTCCCGTCGATGTCGCCACCAGCTCGATATCGGTCGCGTGCTTGCAGGGCGGCCGCGCGGCTCCGCTCGAACGCGCCCAACCGCCAGCTCGCCATCGCCGCCAGAAGCAGCCACTCCGCGGACTGGCGGATGCTCCCCGACAATCGGTCGAGTTCGCCCCATGCATCCTGGAACCGGTCGGCGTGCACGGCTCTCCGCGCGGAGCGCAGAGGATCGGGTGCGCGGGGGTGACGTCGGGAGCCGTTCACGGTCGGGGCTCCTGCTCGCCCAGGAGGCGCGCCAGGCGCGGGCGCGAAATGCCGAGCGTCCGCGCTGCAGCGCTCTTGTTCCCGTTGTGTCGCTCAACCGCGGCCCGCGCAACGGCCGTGAGGATGTCGTCCAGTCGTGCGGGGAACGGAATGATCTCACTCGTGGCGGGTGGAGCGGCCTGGCCGGATTTCACCAGGTGCTGCGGATCCAGCGAACCGGGCTCCGACAGGAGCAGGGCGCGTTCGATGGCGTGGCGCAGTTCCCGTACGTTCCCGGGCCAGTGATGCGCCTCGAGCGCGTTTCGCACCGACGCGGTAACCGACGGGACCGGTAGGTCATAGCGAGCAGCCAGCGCTTTTGCAAACGCACGAGCCAGCAGCACGATGTCGGCGGTGCGTTCCCGCAACGGCGGCAAGGTGAGGGTGACAACGTTCAGCCGATAGAAGAGATCCGGCCGGAACGTTCCCAGCTCGGTTGCCGACGCAAGATCGACGTGCGTGGCGGCGACGATGCGCACATTCACCGACCGGCTCTTCGTCGCGCCCACACGTCGGATGCGCTTGTCATCAAGGGCGCGGAGGAGTTTTCCCTGGAGGGCGAGCGGTAGGTGTCCTACCTCGTCGAGGAACAGGGTGCCGCCGTCCGCCTCCTCGAAGAGTCCCGGACTCGCTGCGTGCGCGTCGGTGAATGCACCCCGCTCATGTCCAAACAGTTCGCTCTCGAGAAGCTGAGACGGGATCGCCGCGCAGTTCACCGCGACGAACGGCTTCTTGGCTCGGGTGCTACCATCGTGCAGGGCCCGCGCCAACAGCTCCTTCCCCGTTCCGGTTTCGCCCTGAATCAGTACAGTGGCGTCCGCGTGTCGCGCGGCTCGTCGTGCGAGGTCGAGCGTACGGCGAAGAGCCGTGCTTTCACCCAGCAAGGTGTGAAACGGATCGGCCGTCAGACTGGGCGGCGCGGCCCGCGACGCGCGGGCCGCGGTCGCGACACGGGTCAGGGTCCGTCGAAGGACGTCCAGGTCTTCCGGGAGCGCAAAGAAATCGGCTGCGCCGCGTAGGATCGCGTTGGCGGCGAAGCGGTGCGATGGTTCCGCGCCGACGAGGAACATGGGCACGCCGTCCGGGCATCGGACAGACGGTAAGACGTCGATGGCGCGGTCCTCTTCTCCGCCGGCCGCGAGAATCAACGCAATACTGTTCGCGGGAGGTAACCCATCGGGATCAATGAGTTGGACTCCGATCCCGAGTTCGTCCATCAGATCCGGCCAAACTGCGTGAAACGAATCCGACAGTTGAATGACGGCCACCACAGGCGCCGGTGTCACGGCCCTGCCCTCGGCGGCGCGATGCACAACTCAGGTACCCTCGTCGCCGTCCTCGTCCTCATCCTCGAAGGCCTCGATGGCGCGCTTGATATTCTCCGTCACCAGACTCTCGTTGGGGCCGCCCTTGTTCGCGGTCGCAGGATCGACCAACGCGCCGGTTGCGGTCCGGAACCATTCCCCGAGACTCACCCGGATCGTGACATTGGTGCTGGTCGTCGCCTCAACCATCAAGGGCGGGCTCAAGTCCAGTTCCTGCTCAACATTGAGATCCGACTCGAACAAAAAGGGCTGTCCCCGAAACGTCCCTTGGACGCGGATGCTCAGATCGACGAAGTCGGGGTGTTGTTGACGGAATGCTGCGTCGTCCGGATCGTCGTCGTCGACTTTGTGGATATCGAATTCGATTTCATCGTAGTCGCCCGGAGGGATGAGGACCTGGAACTGACGAACAGCTCCCGGCGCGAGTGGGAGATCGACGAGCACGGGGCCGATTTCGATATCGCTGCACCCAGACGATTCCGTATCGCATGCAGGCGTCTCCACGGGTTTGAGCTCAATTTCACGCAAGACGATCTGAGCTCGGCTAATGATGAGCGTATCGGCCCCGCTCGTGAGCGTGTCGTCACGTGCGCCCCGGGCGCTCGTGAGAGAGACCGGCGGCAATGCGGCGGCCTGGGGACTCCGGGTCGCGAACGACACGGCTACGTTGCCCCGCAATTGAACGTTCGTGGAGTCAGCGCACGCGAGCGTGATTGCGCAGCCAGCTCCCAAAAGGAGAATCGTGTTCCTCATCGTCCATCTCGTTGAGAGTGAGAACGGTGCTTCATCCACAAGTTAACCACAGCGGTTTCGTCGTGGTCACCAAAATAGGGAAGGCCCGGAGTATCCAGCGCCTCCGGGCCACACCTCCCTCAGCGATGATCGTCGTCGCCGTCCCGATCATCATCGCCAAACGCCTCGATCGAGTTTTCAATATTGTCTTTGACCCGATTTTCGTTCGGACCCCCCTTGTTGGCGGAAGCCGGGTCGACCAACTGTTGGAACCCGTCCAGGAACCATTGGGATACGTCGAAGCGCACCGTCACGTTTGTGGTTGTGGTCATATCGTCGATGACCAGGGGCGGAATCAGGTCGAATTCCTGCTCCGCATTGACATCGGTCTCGAACGTGAAGGGCACGCCATTGTACGTGCCCCGCACCCGAATACTCGTGCCGATGAAATCGGGATGAGCCTGTCGGAATGCTGCGTCCTCCGGGTCGTCGTCATCGACCTTGTGGATCTCGAATTCGATTTCGTCAAATGAGCCGGTGTCGATCGGGACGGTCAGCGTCAGCTCCGTTCCCTGGTTGAGCGGTAGGTCTACCAGGATGGGGCCGACTTCGAACTCCTCGCAGTCGTCCCGCGCGAGTCCGTCCTCACAAGTGACGGCTCCCGCGCGCTCGAGTTCGATTTCCCGCAACACGATTTGCACCTGGTCGAGAATGAGTGTATTGACACCATCTTCGAGCGTGTCGGCCGCCGCCAGCGCGAAGCGCGGCGCCACTCCTGCTGTGCGTGTTTGGCCGGCCGTTCGCGTGGAAAACGAAAGCGTCACACTTGGGCCGACGAATTGGGGTTCGCTGATCGTGGTGCCGTCGCTGCAGGCCGCCAAAGCGGCGGCGGTTCCGATGATGCTCAATGTGCGGATCGTCATGGTAGAACGTCCCTCCCTGATGATAGTCGGTGGGCGCTGCTGCGCCCTGGTCGTCGGGGAGAGGGAGCAAGCCGGGTGCCGCTACGGCCCAGGCAGTGACGAACCTGTACAAGGCTCCCTGAAGCAAAGACTTACGGATGTGCGGGCGGCGGGATCGTGGGCGTCATGGGTTGGAACGAATCGATGCTCATGGAACGAAACGTGACAGGCGGGAGGGTCGTCTCGGCACCAAATCGGTCCGCGAGGCTTTTGGCGGGAGGGGTGCGGGCCACCCCCGCTATTGGCTCCCGACGAGATCGCGGTCGATCAGTTCTGACGGGGCCACCCGCCAGGTCCAGAGGGTCGCCCACCAGGCATCGGGCCGGAGCGTAACGTCGTCAAACCGAGCATGCACGGCGGCTGCGGTTCGGGGGAGGTACATCCACACCGCCGGGGCGTCGGCATTCATGAGATTGATCGCGTTTCGCCATTTGGCGCGTGCCGCAGCACGGTCCGCCGTTTGCTGCGCTTCGCGGACGAGGCGCTCCACATCCCCGTTCGTGTACCGGCCGTAGTTCAGCCCGCCGATGCCCGCACTCGTCCAATCTTCCAACGAGACCGGGCTGGGATCTTGTGTCACGGACGAGAACTGGGCATCGAATCGCCCATTACTGAAGACCTGGTCGCTGAACGCCGGCCATTCGAGCCGGATGATCTCCACGTCGATCCCGACGCGCGCGAGCTGATCCTTCATGATGAGGGACGACTGCACGCGTGTCTGACTCGAGCTGGGCACCGAGAGACCAAACCGAAGAGCCTGTCCGCCTCGGTCGAGCACGCCGTCACCGTTTGAGTCGCTCCATCCGGTCGAACGCAGCAGCCGCCGTGCCCCGACCGTATCGAATGGGAGCTGTTCGTAATCGTCGCTCCAAATCCATTGGATTTTAGTGACGGGGCCGGGCAAGGACTCCCCGAACTCGCCCAAGACCGCCCGGATCACCGCGTTTCTGTCAACCGACATGACGATGGCGCGGCGCACGTCCCGATCCGAAAACAGCGGGTGGGGCCGGTTCGCGTCGTTGGGGTCTTTGAAATTGAACCCCACATAGTTGTACGCGTTGGATCGATAAGAGATCAGCCGAAGGTGGTCGCTCTCTGTAATGAGGCGGATGTTTGCCTCAGTGGGCACCACATAGGAAAGCAGGTCCGCCTCTTCTCCCACGAGTTGGGTGACGACCGTCGCGGCGTCGGAGGCGACCCGCCAAATAAGGCGTCTGAGTCCGGGCCGCCCCAAGAAGAACGTCGAATCCGCTGCCAGCTCGCCGGATTCGCCGGCGTTCCATCGGACGAAACGAAACGGACCGTTGCCAATCGGATTTCGTGCAAATGCGGTGGTGCGGAGACTCTCTGGTGGAACGGTAGCGAGCAGGTGTTGTGGAATGATCCGCATGTGATAGACGGCGTCGAAAAACTGCTCGAGATATGGTCGCCGATATCGGAAGACGGCGGTCAGCGAATCGCGCGCCGTCACAGACTCGATGTCCCGCAGGCGCGGTGCCGAGATGGCGCCGACCGTTGGATGACGATACGTGGCAAACGTGAACGCAACGTCGCCTGCTCGCACGGGCGCCCCGTCGTGCCAGCGCGCGGCGGGGTTGAGGTTGAAACTGATAGTCACCGAATCTTCGA
>JBFHWR010000061.1:0-14603 GCA_041599395.1 Gemmatimonadales bacterium
CCTGCGGCAGGATCTCCAGGTGGCACGCACGCTGGTGCCGCTCTTGGCCGCCGCGCAGCGGCGCAGCGGCGGCTCCGCACCCAGTGACGCACAAACCCTGTTGCGCACTGCCTGGCTGCGGGAGGAACTCCGCTCGCGGGTGTTTGACGGGATCGTGACAGAGGTGGCAACGGCCCTCGATGAAGCCTCAGTACCGTTTGTCCTGCTCGGAGGTGCGGCAGTCGGCGCCACGGTGTATGTGGGGGTCGGGCTTCGGCACACGCACGGAATCGAGCTACTGGTCCGACCGACCGACAGGCAACGTGCGGCCACCAGCCTGGTCCGGGCCGGGTTTATACGCTCGGCGGATCCCGGCCGTGACCCCCGTCGACGGGCCAGCTACACACACAAGGCTGGTGTGCCCGTCACCCTGTGGCAGACGGCGCTGGGTGAGCTCGGCCGCTCAGAGCCGAATGACGCGGTATTTGGGCGTTGCTGCGTCTCTCGGGTGGGTGACCGGTCCTTCCGCGTGTTGTCTCCGGAAGACGCCATCCTTCACGCGTGTGCATCTGCGCTGGACACGGCGTACCCCGATGGGTTGCTCTGTTATGCCGACATGTGGTTGATCGCCCAGCGGCACGCCGGCATGAACTGGGACTCGGTCATCGAGACGGCCCGCGACGAGAGAATCGGACTGGTCGCGTGGCGTGTGTTTGCCTTCCTTGCAACTGCGCTACATGCCGGCATTCCATCGGCGGTACTCGTGCGGCTCGAGACGGCGGCTCTCGACACGGACGAGGAAACGTACGATCAGGTGCTGTACTGGTCGCGTGAACGGGTCGGTATCGCTCGCATCATCCGCGTGGTCGCAGATTGGGGCGGTCGGGCGAGTCTCATCACGCGGTTGCTGTTTCCGTCACGAGCATACATGCTCCGCCTTTTTCCGAACACGCCGCGGCTTCTCCTACCCAGCCGCTACGTTTTGCGGATGATCGAGTTCGCAGGGGAGCGACTGAGGAATCTGCTGTTCGGGGGCGATCGGGTGCCGCCGGGCGCTCCACAGGCCACACAGCCACGAAGCTCGCCGGGTTCGCAGCGTTACCCCGTGCGCCCGCTCGAGGGCGGGGGTGGGATTCGATGAGCACGTTCCGCGTAACCGGCATCCTACCGGTCTTCAATGGGGAACGATATCTCGACGAAGCACTGGAGAGCATGTTCGCGCAGACCCATCCGCTGCATGACATCGTGATCGTGGACGACGGCTCGACTGACGCGACGCCGAACATCATTGCCTCATACGGGACACGGGTGCGCGCCGTGCGTCAGACCAACGCGGGGCCAGGTGAAGCACGCAATGTGGGCGTTCGCCTCGCGCATGGAGAGTTGATTGCGTTTCTCGATGCAGACGATCTCTGGCACGAAGACAAAGTGGCACGCCAGGTAGCGCACTTTCGAACCCGCCCGGAGCTTCAGGTCTGCGTCACACACATTCAGAATTTTTGGGTTCCAGGGCTTGAATCCGAGGCGGAGCGCCTGCAGGAGCATCCTCGCGGCAAACCGATGCCCGGATACATCTCTCAAACCATGATGGCGCGGCGGGCCGTCTTCGAAACAGTCGGTTGGTTCAGCACAGACATGCGCTACGGCCATGCCGCCGAGTGGTTTGTTCGAGCCCGAGCGCTTGGCGTGGTCGAAGAGCTACTGCCTGATGTACTGACGTTTCGACGATTGCATTCCCGTAACCGTAGCCGGCAACACGCCGCGGCGAGCTTGGACGAGTTCCTCCGGTTCCTGAAGAGCGCGGCAGACCGCAACCGGTCGGCTGGCGGATCGTGACCGTCCCACCGGCGTTGGTGTCACTCAATGCGCGGGGCTGATCGGGCGAAGCGAGTGATCCGCGCGATCCGTTGGCGGCTTGCCCGCGGGAAGCTCGAGTCTCACGCACCATCGTTTCGCGCAATGTTTCCCCGTGGCGCCAAGATCGAGCGCGTCGCAGGCGGATTTCTCTTTACCGAGGGGCCGGTATGGTTTGCGGAACGCGCACACCTGCTGTTCAGTGACATCCCGGGAAATCGCATCGTTAAGCTGACCTCGAATCACGTTGTTTCGACATTTCGCTCGCCGAGTCAGAACGCGAACGGACTGACGCGCGACCGCGAAGGTCGCTTGGTGGCATGCGAGCACGGCACCCGCCGCGTGACCCGCACGGAACGCGACGGGTCGATTACCATCATCGCCGAGCGATTTGCGGGAAAGCGACTCAACAGCCCGAACGATGTCGTGGTGAAGCGCGACGGGGCCGTGTATTTCACCGATCCGCCATACGCGATTACGCCGGCGCAGCAGGAACAGCCGGTTCAAGGTGTGTTCCGAGTTTCACCGGATGGTGCCGGAATTTCGCTCGTCGTTGCCGATCTGGAGAAACCCAACGGCTTGGCGTTCTCGCCGGATGAAGGCAGGCTGTACATCGACAATTCGGCAGGGAACCGCAGCGTTTACGTGTACGACGTCACCGCTGACGGCTCGCTCAGGAACGGTCGCGTGTTTTGCGACATGAACGTGCGCGAGCCAGGCTCCCCGGACGGCATGAAAGTCGATGTAGCTGGAAACGTCTTCTGCACGGGACCCGGCGGGGTCTGGGTGCTTGACGATCGGGGAACCCATCTCGGGACGATCGTCCTGCCGGAAAAGCCCTCGAACTGCGCCTGGGGTGGTGAGGATTGGCGAACCTTGTATATCACCGCTCGGCAATCCGTGTATCGCATTTGCGTCAACACACCGGGGATTCCTGTTCCGTCGGAAAATTTAGCGGGAAACTAGCTCGCGTCTGTTGGTGCCCACCCGAACAACTCGTGCGTGGGCCGGAGATCGTAGGGAGACGATGCTTGCGCGGAAATGCCGTAGACCACGTGGAAGCCAGGGAGGTCTGCCTCGAGACATCGTCGAAGAAGTCGTCTCAGGTCGCGAGGACTGACCCACGTATGTCGTGTATCGTCGTGGAGGGACGGCTCGGGACGAAACGATCCGATCCGAACCGCCACGAACGAGCGGAGCCCATGGCGCTCCACGGCGACACGGCCAATCAGCTCTCCCGCGATTTTCGAGATGCCGTACGGCGAAATTGGTCGCGGGAGGTCGTCTGACGTGATCTTTGGTCCGTCAGGGCGATAGCAGTCCGGTGCTCTCTCGTGGACGAGGCCAAGCATCACCCGGTGCGAACTCGCGAACACGACCTTTTCGACTTGGTGTCGCTTGACAGCATCCATGAGGTTCCCAGTCGCTTGAATGTTGTGACGCGCGACCTCCGCCCATGACGCTCCGGGGGAAGGCTCGGCTGCCAAATGGAGTACCGCCGACACGCCACGGAGCGCCTTTTCCCACCGCGGGAGTGGCCCCTTGATTCTCCGTAGCCGATGGGGCCGCCGAACCCTCCATTGGGTGCGACTCAGATCCGCAGTCACCGAAGCCGCCTGATCGATCCGTCTGCGGTCCACCAGGCACAGCTCGTATGCGTCCCGCAGTTCGTCGATCATCTCGCGCCCGATGCGGCCTGCCGCTCCAGTCACCATCACGCGTGGCGCGCTCATGCCATGACTGAGCGTTGGAGCGGGTCCCGAATGCGCATTCCGTGGTCCCTTGCCAGAGGTTCCGAGATCGACCCGTGTTGGAGTACTCGAACCGTCATTATACCTTTTGAGACGCACCGGTCCAGTTGAGACGCACCGGTCCAGCGGGACTAACCATACCTTTGCGGCACTCAGGTTCAGGACGCCGACTAGATGGACGAGACGCGGCCGTATGACGGCATTTGATGGGGCGCAGCGGCAAGAGGAGATCTTCTTCTCGTGCCCGAGTTGCTGGCAGCGGGTTTCCATTCTGGTCGATCTGTCTGCCGGCACCCAGGAGTTTGTGGAGGACTGTGAAGTCTGCTGCCGGCCACTCAATTTCCGATGTGAACTCGCTGACGGAACCATGGCTGAGCTTGCGGTATCCGATGCGGTCTGAAGCGCCGGTGTCGCGGCGTGCGGCCCGGGCGCTGCACCCCCAGCCCGGGTCCCCGAGAGGCAACGACCACAGACAGGAGAGTCATGAACCCAACTTTGGGCGCTGAACGCCGGACCACCACCAACCCGTTAACGCAACTCGCCGAGCACGGTCAGTCGGTGTGGCTCGACTACATCAGGCGCAATCTCATCACCAGTGGCGAGCTGGCGCGCATGGTCGAGCAAGACGATGTCCGTGGCGTCACCAGCAATCCGACGATTTTCGAGAAAGCCATTGCGGGCGGAACCGACTACGATCAGGCTCTGCGCGACCTGCTGGGTCGTAATCGGCATGCCGAGCCCAACGAGCTTTACGAGGCGCTCGCCATCGAGGACATTCGAAACGCCACCGAGCGGCTGAAACCGGTGTTCGATCGCACGGGGGGAGACGACGGCTATGTGAGCATGGAAGTATCACCGCTGCTTGCCGATGACACCGACAAGACCATCGTCGAGGCCCGGCGGCTGTGGGAAGCGGTCAACCGCCCCAACCTGATGATCAAGGTGCCGGCTACACCTGAGGGCATTCCGGCGATCGAGCTGCTGATCTCGGAGGGGATCAACGTCAACGTGACCCTGATGTTTTCGCTCTCGCACTATGAATCCGTTGTTCACGCATACTTGCGCGGTCTGGAGCGCTGTGCCGATCCGAGCAGCGTGGCGTCAGTGGCATCGTTCTTCGTGAGCCGCGTGGACACCGCAGTCGATCGGGAACTGGAACGACTGGGAGTACCGGAAGCGCTGGCGTTACGTGGCAAGATTGCCGTGGCAAACTCCAAGCGGGTCTACGCGCGATTTGAAGAGATCTTCGAAGGGGCCGAATTTGCCAAGTATCGCCGGCGCGGCGCCCGCGCACAGCGGGTGCTGTGGGCAAGCACCGGCACTAAGAACCCCGCGTATTCGGATGTGCTCTACGTCGAGGAGCTGATTGGGCCGCACACGGTCAACACGATGCCGCCGGCGACTCTCAATGCGTTTCGCGACCACGGCGTGGTTCGTGACCGCCTGACCGAGGGACGAGAGCAGGACGCACAGCATCTTCAGCAGCTCGCGGAGATCGGTGTCGATCTCGACGTGATCACGGCGGAGCTGCAGGAACAGGGTGTTCAGTCGTTCGCGGACTCGTTCACGAACTTGATGGCTGCGCTTGCTGAGAAACGCACGGCGCTCTTGTCGGAACAGGTTGCCCATCAGGAACTCCGGCTGGGCACGCACGAAGCAACCGTCAGGGCCCGGCTTGACGAATGGGGCGAGACGCATGTATGCCGGCGGTTCTGGGAAAAAGACCCGTCACTCTGGTCGTCAGATCCGGTCCCCGAGCTGGCCGACCGGATGGGTTGGCTCGACCTGCATGAGACGATGCACGAGCAGCTCGATGACCTGGCCGAGCTGACCGCGGGAATTCAAAGTGAGCGTTTTCGCACCGTGGTGCTCCTCGGCATGGGGGGCTCGAGTTTGGCGCCGGAGGTGTTCGGCCAGGTATTCGGGAAGAGCGGCGGCTTTCCGGATCTCATCGTGCTCGACAGCACCCACCCGGCGGCCGTCCGAGCGGTGGAGCAGCGGTTCGACCCGACTCGAACCCTGTTTGTTGTCTCGAGCAAGTCCGGCACGACGGTCGAGACCCTGTCGTTCTTCTACACGTTCTGGGACCGCGTCGCGGCCACGACCCGGAGACCTGGACGACACTTTCTGGCGATTACGGACCCCGGGACCCCGCTCCAGGATTTAGCGGAGGAGCGCGGGTTCCGGGGCGTCGTCGCGGCGCCGCCCACCGTGGGTGGCCGCTACTCGGCGCTCTCGGTGTTCGGACTCGTACCGGCGGCACTGGTGGGAGTCGACGTTCATCGGCTACTCGATCGCGCATGGACCATGGCCGAGGCATCGTCCTTTTGCGTCAGCGAACGCTCCAACCCAAGTCTGGAACTCGGTGCCACTCTCGGTGAGCTAGCGCGCACGGGGATCGACAAAGTCACGTTCATCACGTCCGCGAGCTTGGCACCGTTCCCTGCGTGGATTGAACAACTCGTCGCTGAGAGCACCGGGAAGGATGGGAAGGGAATCGTGCCGGTGGCTGGGGAGACGCTACGCCTGCCCGCGTTTTACGGCAAAGATCGGTTGTTTGTTTTTCTCGTGCTCCGTGCGGAAGACAGTCCGGCGCTGCAGGCGCGTGCGGACGCGCTCGAGGCGGCCGGACACCCAGTCGTGTACATCCGGTTGGCCGAGAAGGCGGACCTGGGACAGGAGATGTTTCGCTGGGAGATGGCGGTTGCCGCTGCGAGCTCGGTGCTTGGGGTCCATCCCTTCAACCAGCCGGACGTGCAGGTGGCGAAAGAGCTGGCGCGACAAGCCATGGCGTCGGGAGCGGGAAGTGCTGAGCAGGATGGCGCGACCGTTTCCATCGAGGATCGTGATGCTGTGGCGGCGGGGATCGCCGATTGGGCACGCGCGCAGCCCGGGGATTACGTCGCGGTGCAGGCGTACCTGGCCCCGAGCCCGGAGACGAACAGGGCCCTGGAGCGCGTAAACGCGCTGCTCCAGAATCGGCTCGGGATCGCGGTGACGGTGGGATACGGACCGAGGTTTCTCCATTCCACCGGTCAGCTCCACAAGGGTGGGCCAAACAGCGGTCTGTTCTTGCAGCTCGTAGATGAACCCAGAGTCGACGTCACCGTTCCGGAAACGGACTATTCATTCGGGACGTTGCTTCGAGCACAGGCACTCGGCGACTACAACGCCCTGGCTCAACGGAAGCGGCGGATTCTCCGCGTGAACCTGGGCAGCAATGTGGCTCAGGGCCTGGCCGATCTCGAGGCGGCGCTTTCGTGAGCGGTCGCAAGTATGGCGTACTACGCCCCCCGCAGCGAAATGCGTGTTGACCCATGGCAAAGAAGACAAAATCCAGCATGACCGTTGGTATGATCGGCCTCGGCCGGATGGGCGCAAACATGGCGCTTCGTCTCATGGAGGCGGGGCATCACGTGGTCACGTATGATGTCGATCCGGATGCTGTGCGCCGGCTCCAGACGGAGGGGGCGGACGGCGCCCATTCGGTCGAGGCACTGATCGAGCGTCTCGAGCCTCCACGCTCGGTGTGGATCATGGTGCCTGCCGGATCACCTGTCGATGCAACCATTGACAAACTGCTCGGCGTGCTCGAGGCGGGCGATGTCATACTCGACGGCGGCAATTCCTACTATCGAGACACCATCAGACGATCGACGACCGTCGCGAAGCGTGGCATGTCCCTGATCGATGTGGGAACGAGCGGCGGGGTTTGGGGGCGCACGGAGGGCTATTCGATGATGATCGGTGGGGACGAAGACGCGGTCGAGCGGCTTCGTCCGGTTTTTGAGGCGCTCGCCCCCGGGCCGACAAAAGGATGGGGGCACGTGGGGCCCAGCGGTGCCGGGCACTTCACGAAGATGGTGCACAACGGGATCGAGTACGGCCTCATGCAGGCCTATGCCGAGGGGTTTTCGCTTCTCAAGCACAAAGAAGATTTTGCACTCGACCTGCACCAGGTCGCTGAGATCTGGCGCTATGGCAGCGTCGTTCGTTCCTGGCTGTTGGACCTGGCTGCGAACGCGCTCGCCGAAGACCAGTCGTTTGCGGACATTGCTCCCTACGTCTCTGATTCAGGCGAGGGACGCTGGACCGTATTCGAGTCCATCGACCTCGATGTCCCCGCGCCGGTCATCGCCCTGTCGCTCATTCAACGGCTCCGCTCGCGGGATGAGGAATCGTATGCCGATCGCATGCTTGCGGCCCTGAGGAACCAGTTCGGGGGTCACGCCGTCAAGCAGGACACGTAGCATGGTGCGTGTCGATCCAAGCCTCTTCGTCATCTTTGGTGCCACGGGTGATCTCACTCGTCGGAAACTCCTGCCGGCGATCGCGAAGCTTTCCGAAAATGGGCTGATCGGAGATCGATTTGCCGTGCTCGGCGTATCGCGGCGTACCGATGTGACCGATGAAGAATTCCGCGCCGACGCTCGCGTTGCCCTGACAGAGGCAGGGTGGAGTCACGCGGATGCCGAGGCCTGGTGTGCCTCAGCACTCTACTATGAGCCAAGCGGTGCGGGTTCGGACGAGGATTACCGTCGCCTCGCCGCTCGGATGAAGGAACTCGATGAACGACACGAGCTAGACGGTAACCGAACCTTCTACTTGGCTTTGCCTCCAAGGGCGTTTCCCGCGACGGTTGCCGCTCTCGGTGAGGCGGGACTGAACCGGAGTAGGGGCTGGGTCCGCTTGGTCATCGAGAAGCCGTTCGGTCGCAATCTCGAGAGCGCGCGTGAACTGAACACCCTCGTTCATCGCCATTTCGAAGAATCACAGATATACCGCATCGATCATTACTTGGGGAAGGAAACGGTGCAGAACTTGCTCGTCTTTCGATTTGCCAACGCCATGTTCGAGTCGCTCTGGAATCGTGATCGTGTCGAGAGCGTGCAGATCACCGTGGCGGAATCGTTGGGAGTGGAGCAGCGCGCCGGGTATTACGATAACGTGGGCGCACTTCGTGACATGGTGCAAAACCATGTCACGCAGCTGGTCTCGTTGGTCGGAATGGAAGTTCCTGGAGCGTACACCGCAGACGGGGTCCGTTACGAGAAGATCAAGTTGCTGCATGCGGTGGCGCCCATTCGGCCGGAGCACGTCGTGTTCGGCCGATATGAGGGGGGCCTGATCGACGGTGACCCGGTCGCGGGATACCTCGACGAACCCGGTGTCTCGCCCACATCGGACACGGAGACCTATGTCGCGATGAAGCTCGAGATTGATACATGGCGGTGGCAGGGTGTGCCGTTCTACGTCCGGTCGGGAAAACGCTTGCCACGCCGTGTCACCCAGATCGCCGTCACCTTTCGGAGTCCGCCGGTCTGTCTCTTCGAGTCGATGGGGTCGTGCACAACTCGCTCCAACGTGCTCTACCTGACTCTGCAACCGGACGAGGGCTTCGCCTTGAATGTCGAAGTGAAGGTTCCCGGCGAACCGTTTCAGCTCCAAACGCTGCCGCTGCACTTCCTCTACAAAGAGGCGTTCGGCACCATTCCAGACGGGTACCAGACATTGCTGTTGGACGTGCTGACGGGTGATCAGACGTTGTTTGTGCATGCGGAAGAGACCGAGGTGGCGTGGAAGCTCTACTCTCCGCTGCTCGATGCAACGCCAACGCTCCACTCGTACGCCGCGGGATCGTGGGGGCCGCGCCAAGCCGACCGGCTGCTCGAGGCTCGCGGTCACCAATGGTACGATCCAGTGGATGCGCACGAACCCCACGCGCTGGCAGGGCATGCACATCTTTGAGACCCGTGCCGAACTCGAGCGGGCTGCGGCACACCGTATGACGGAGGCGTTAACCGACGCGCTGCGACACGGTGCCGTTGCCACACTGGTGTTGACCGGTGGCCGAACCGCACAGGGCGTCTACGGCCGGTTGGCGCAAGGTCAATCTCCTGATCTAGTCGATTGGTCGCGAGTCCACGTTTTTTGGGGCGACGAACGAGTCGTCCCGCCGGAGAGTCCCGACAGCAACTTCAGGATGGCCAAGCGGACCTTGCTGGCGCACCTGGCCGTGTCGGAAGCAAACGTGCACCGGATCGCGGGTGAGCGGGCTCCCGAACGTGCCGCAGCTCGGTACGAGGAGGAGATTCGGCAGGTCTTGGGGAGCGGACTGCCGCGATTTGACGTCGTGCTCCTCAGCATGGGGGAGGACGGGCACGTTGCGTCGCTGTTCCCGGGAACGGAGGCACTCCGCGAGCAGGAGCGGCTCGTGATACCGGTGACCGGGCCCAAGCCTCCTGTCCACCGGGTGACGCTCACCCTGAAGGCGATCAATGCCGCGCGGCTCATTCTCGTCCTGGCGTCCGGGACTGCCAAGGCGACGGCGCTCGCCCGGGTGCATCGGGCCGGGCGGGGCCCCGACCCACGGCTGCCTGTTTCGTTGCTGCAGCCGGATGTCGGCAACCTCGTCTGGATGGCCGACCGGAACGCGGCGAGCGAGTTGAACCATCACGTAACGACGTCAGGCTGACCCCTTTTCTCGCGCTTGCCGCTGCTGCCCTTGCGGCGTACCTCCTCGGGAGCATTCCCACCGCATATCTCCTCGTACGGATCCTGCGCGGTGTCGATATCCGTGCCGAAGGAAGCGGGAATGTTGGCGCCACCAACGCCGGCCGTGTGTTGGGCCCGGCAGGCTTCGTCGCCACACTCGTGGGGGATATAGCCAAAGGCGCCGTGGCTGTGCTGCTCGCGAAGCTGCTTGGGTTGGGTGAGGTGGGGGTCTGGGCGGCTGTTCCGGCCGTCGTCGTTGGTCATATTTGGCCCATTACGCTCGGTTTCCGGGGCGGCAAGGGCGTTGGACCAGGCATCGGCGCATTGCTGATCGCCGCCCCGATGCTTCTCGCCATAGCTGTTACCGTCTTCGGAGTCCTGTTTCTCGTTGCTCGACGGTACCAACTGAGCGGCCTCACAAGTATTCTCGTGTTGCCCGCAGTTGCGTTCGCGTTGGACACGGAATCAGTTGCCATGCTCGGCCTATCGGCGACGGTGATCATCGTGTTGGTTGCGCACCGCGAGGATATCCAAGGGCTGGTGGGGCGAAGCTAATCCGCGGGTTCGGCGTGTCCGAGTCGCCAGCCGCAGCCGGGTGTTCCCGCCGACTAACCCACTTGACGACCACAGCGCGGACATTACTGTTATTGCGCCTCGTGTCCGTGAGCGGCGGACAGGAGGTCTTTTCTTATGGGTAGACCGAAGGTCACGACCCGCCTCTAGGACCTTCCCCTCGAGCACAGAACCAGCGCCGGAAACACGCACTCGCGACCGGGCGGCGTCTGTGCCGGGAGATGATCACCATGCTGCAAAGGTTTGTAACCGCGAAACCGTGGCGGGCGCTGTGGGTCCTGGCTGCCGCGTCGTGCGCGCAGGTGGACGGCACGACCAGAAACGCCCCTAAGGTTAGTGGCACGAGTCCGGAGGAGGTCGGTCGTTACGTTACGACGATCGCGGCCTGCAACGACTGCCATTCCGTCGGGTGGGAGGACTCTCCAAACGGGCTGCCTGATTCCCTCAGGCTGCTCGGCAGTCCACTGGCTTGGGTGGGTCCGTGGGGCGTGACGTACGCGCCAAACCTGCGTCTCACCGTCCAGGGTATGACGGAGGATCAATGGGTAACGATGCTCCGGACACGCAACGACCGTCCGCCCATGCCCTGGATCAACGTGCGGTCGATGCATGAGTCTGATTTGCGGGCGATCTACCGCTACCTGAAGATGCTTGGCCCGGCCGGTGAGACGATGCCGGCAGCCCTGCCTCCGGGTTCCGGACCCGTGTCGCCGCCATACATTGACTTTGTGCTGGGTGCGCCACCTACTGAATGACGGTGGGTGGAAAACAACCAGCGTAGCAGCGGGAGCGACAGCTCCCCGAAGGATGCGAGAATGAAAGTGAACTGGCGTTTGGCGCTATTGTTGTTCATCGGTGCCTTCGTCGCGTCGAGCGTGCCGTTGGCCGGCCAACCGGCAGCGCGTCGCTCATTGACGTTGGGCGCGGGGCCGTCCCCGTATGATTTGGCCGGAACGGGCACGGGTTTCGCCGCGTACGCTCGCGTTGACCACCGGGTTCTTCAGCCCGTGTTTGTCGAATGGGGCCTGGGGTACTTCAGCTACGGATCGCGGTTCGATCCCACGGTTCGGTTGCTCATGCCCGAAGCGAGTGTACAGGCTGGTCCAAGCTTTGGACCAGTACGCCCCTACGTTGGAACCGGTCTTGGGTATGCTGCTCGCCTATCGGGACCGACCGAGAGTGATTTCACGGCGCACGTTGCGCTCGGGGCACGGATACGTGCCACCCGTGAATGGGGAACCCGTGGAGAATTACGGGTCCGTGCCGTCGATCCATGGGTAGGCTCGACTGCAGACTTCACGATAGGCATAAGCCGAACACTGTAGACGTAGCGTGTGTCAAGCGGGGTCGGGGGGGCCGGTCAAACGGCCCTCTCGCGTTTCCAGTCGCTCTTCTTACGCTCCTACGACGACCACGGCGGCACGATCCCGTTGGTGCGCGCATACGCCACGGATTGGCCAACGTGTTCGTTCATGTGGGCCAGGAGCTGGAACAGCACCGCCCACTCCGCCACCTGCCGCCCGTATAGGCGAGTGGAGGAGGTCAGATCGCTCTGTGTCATGCGTTTCGATGCTTGCCTGACGTGGTCGACCGAACTGCGCAACAGCGGTAGTACACGGGATTTGGCACGGATGCTCTCGAGATTCGCCACGTCGATGTCTTTGGGCGCCGCGATGTCGAGGTTGTTCTCCAGGTACATGTAGTTGTACCGCGCAATGTGCATGTACACCTGTGCCACGGACATGACGCCCTTGCCCGGACTCCAGGTGTAGAGCTTTTCGGGCATCGCCTCTGCAAGAGAAATGATCTTCTGGCTCGATCGTTCAAAATGATCCAAAAATTCATCTCGGAAGTCAGTGGGCGTGCTCTGAGCACAAACGCCCGATGCTCCGACGAACAGCGTCACTCCCGCAAAGCACAGTGATTTGATAGTAGTCATGCCGGCCCCCGATGTCCGTGAGAAGTCAACTGTAGTATGTCGATTGTTCAGCAGCCCGGCGATCCCGAAGCGGCGGCCTCCATGAGCGACACGATCTCGCTCAACGTTTGACGCCCCAGGTCGCGATCGTACCACGCGAACTTTTGTTCGAGAAATTCGTCGTCGTCCAGCTCGTCCCGATGCTCCAGCGCCCAATCTTGAAGCTCCCGGGGACGCTCGATAAAGCAACCCACCTCGTTGAACCCGGAGTTCAGCAGCACCATCGTGGGTGTCGCCGCCCGGCCATCGGGCGTCCGATGGTCTTCCATGACCACGCGACCCACCTTCGAGCTGACGATACGCATGTCGAGGCCTTCGACGGCACTGACCAGGTGTGCGACATACGGGAGCGTATTGGCTGAATCGCTGCACGCATCTTCGGCGACGACAAGCAAATACCACGTGCCGGGGACCGCGCGGGCACGCTGCAGCAGGTCCTCCGGCACCGAACCCTTGGCGTGGTTCTTGAGCCACATCTGTCTCCGCCGGACGGCCTGATCGAGAAACTGTTCGAACGGGATGCCGTGTCGGTATAGCGCTTCTCGGTTGACTGCGGTGTCCGATGCTACAGGAACGGCGGGGCCGACCAGTGCGCATGATACGCTGGATGTGAAGAACGCAAGTGCCGCCACGATCATGAGACTGCCCCTCCGGGGACGATGTAAACGATCTCACTAGTATAGCGGAATAGCCTCAGTATAGCGGAATAGCCTCGTTCCGGGGATAGTTGACCCAGGCCCATGGAGCCCGCAAAAGCCGCTGCGGCTTGCCCCCGGCAGGTTCTGGGGACAACGTTTCATCGGTCATGAGGGCAGGTTGCTGCCCCACGGACCCGCTCCGTCCAAACTCAAACCTCTATCGCGATTTGGGAGTCCGCGCATGGCAGAATTGAAGACGAAACCCACCGGCAAGAGCGTTGCTCAATTCCTGAACTCGATCGAAGACCCGACAATGCGCAAGGATTGCAAGACGGTCGCGAAAATGATGAAGGAGATCACCGGGGCAAAGGCCAAAATGTGGGGGCCCGGCATCGTCGGTTTCGGGAGCTACCACTACAAGTATGCGAGCGGGCGGGAAGGGGACTGGTTCGTCTCTGGCTTTGCGCCACGAAAACGCGAGTTGACCCTGTATATCATGGCGGGATTCTCACGTTACAACGCGCTCATGAAGAAGCTGGGGAAGCACAAGACCGGGAAATCGTGTCTGTATATCAAGTCACTCGATGATATCGACCTGGACGTGCTGCGGGTACTCATTGAAGAGTCGGTCAAGTACGTGAGTTCATCAAACACCTAGTGCTTGCCGGAAGGTGACATATGACAGTCGATGCTCTTCGCCGCGTTTTGATTCGGGACTTGGAGGCGTTGCGTGGTGAGCTGCGGGCGTATGAGGACGAAGGCGACATCTGGGCGTGCCCGCCGGGCATCCAAAACTCGACCGGGACGCTCGCACTTCACGCGGTCGGCAACCTGCAGCACTACATTGGCGCATACCTTGGCAACACCGGATATCAACGGGATCGGAATGCAGAATTTGCAGATCGAGATGTGCCAATCGCCGAGCTGGAAAAGAAGATAGACGATGCGATCGCGGCGATTGAATCGGGACTCGGCCAGTTGAAAGCCGAGCGGTTGCATGAGCCGTTTCCGGTAGACATTGGGGGCGTACAGCTCGAAACCGGCCTCGCATTGCTCCATCTGGCGGTCCATCTCGGCTACCATCTGGGGCAGATCGACTATCACCGCCGTCTCGTTACGGGACAGGGCACGACGGTTGGGGCCCAATCGGTGAAAGCACTGGAGGACGGTGCGTGAAGCCTGACCCAGAGCCCAACATGTTTCGCTGTCTTCGTGCATTCGTGTTTACCTGTTTGCTCTGGGGGATAAGCGGGCAGGCTTGGGCGCGACAGATTGACACGGTCCGCGTCGGCAACGCGGCATTGATGGGGGCGCGGCTTCATGCGAGCACCGAAG